>JAFWJY010000302.1 GCA_017514525.1 Solobacterium sp.
GGAAATGCCCATCATTCGCGCAATTCTTTCTTGATTGAATGACGCGTTATGCTGGGACTTTCTGAATTCCCAATCCTCCCTGATTACGTCCATCGCCACTTCCTCATAGTTCTTTGCCATAATCTCACCTCCGTTTTCTGACACATTTGTGTGCAAGAATGCAAAAAAAGACCGTCAGATAGTGATCTAACGGTCTTTCATATGTGTATGGCGCCTCAAACAGGGCTCGTACCTGTGACCTAGCGGTTAACAGCCGCTCGCTCTGCCGACTGAGCTATTGAGGCAAGCTTCATTATAGTAGCATCACCCTCCTGTGATTTCAAGAAGTTTTTTAATTTTTTTGATACATTTTTTCAACAAAAAACAGAGCTGCTTGGGACGGCTCTGTCATTCATACGGCAAAGTGGTAGGGGTATGCCGTATGGTACGATTTAGATTTCTCCAAATCAATTACAAGAAGGATTATAAAACATTCCATCTAAAAATAAAAGAAGAACTGTCATCAGTTTTGCAGTTCTTCTCATTTGTCAATCAGTTACTTTCTGAAGATCATTATAGTTGATATCAGTAGGTGTCTCACGTCCAAACAGCATTGTCAGAACGCTGGCAACCTGTGTCTGGTCATTCATGGATGCGACACGGCCCTCCATACCGGAGAACGGACCTGTCAGGATGCGGACTGTATCACCAACTGCGAAGTCGACAATGACTTTCTTCTCGCTCTGACCCATTCTGCGCAGGATGGACTCCATTTCAACTGGAGATACCGGGAACGGCTTTGCGCCACCACCGGAAGACCCGATAAATCCTGTGACACCTGGTGTGTTACGTACAACATACCATGCATCATCTGTCATAATCATCTCGACAAAGACATATCCCGGAAACATGTTCTGCATCTTCTCAACCTGCTTGTTGTTTTTGACATCAATGACAGGTTCTTCAGCGACGAGAATACGGAACAGATAATCCTGAATACCCATGGATTCAACACGTTTTTCAAGATTTTCTTTGACACGGTTTTCATGTCCGGAGTAGGTATTAACAACATACCAGCGCTTTTCGTGTTCGTCGTCAATTACCGGATTCACTGGTTTCTTTTCGTTTTCACTCATAGTTCCTTACGCTCCGATTCCGATCAGTTTCAATATGCCTGTTACAACAAACTCGCATAATACAAAGTACAGCGCAAAGAATGCAGTAAAGGCTAAAACCTCTCCGCTATCTTCCATTACATCTTTACGCTTCGGCCAGCGTACTCGCTTTGCCTCTTTCTTTATACCGCTCCAGCTAAATGTCTTATCCATAACGTACTTCTCCTACTTCGTTTCTTTATGAAGGGTCTTTTTACCGCATTTCGGGCAATACTTGTTCAGTTCAAGACGTTTTGAACTGTTCTTTTTCCGGTTCGTCGTATAGTTCCTTGACAAGCATTCCGTGCAGGCAAGGATTACTTTACCGTCTTTTGCCATAATGAAAAAACTCCTCAAATGCTTATTTAATTTAGCACACAGCGAAAAGTGCGTCAATAAACCTGCGTTTACTTCCGCAATGGGATTTCAACCGGCTCATTATGATCAGTGAACCGCTCCGGTTCGCACGGCAGTTCCAATATCTCCCAAACCCCATTCTTCCTCCGGAACTTCATGATTCCGCAATTAGGAAATGCATACTGGTTTGGATCAATCTTCCTGCGTTCATCAATAAACCTTTCCGTGTCCATATGAAATAACACTTCCAGTGTATGCATTCCAAAAGATCCATGCGATACGATCAGGATTTTTTCCCCATCTATTGCACTATCCGCAATTTGATTGAATGTGCCGGAAATACGACGATAAATTGATTCACTGGTGTCTCCGCCCAGATCTCCGAAATCATCTGTTTTCTTACGCAGTTCAAATTCTTCCCGAATCTCGTCAATGAGATATCCATCCAGGCTTCCAAAATCAACTTCTTTCAGAGATTTGATTGGCTTCGCATGTACATTATGACGTTCAAGAACGATTGCGGCTGTATCGATACAGCGCTCACTGCTGGAACAGAATGCCCGATCAAATGGAATCCTGCGCAGCGCCAGCTCTGCCCGGTGCGCATCAGCAATTCCTTTTTCTGTAAGCGGGCTGTCACACATCCCCTGCAGTCTTCGCTGCAGATTAAACATCGTCTGCCCATGCCTTACATAATAGAATGTAACGTTCATTTTCCAGCTCCTTTCCAGTCTTCAATCTGATCTTTCCCGTCCAGAATCGCTTCCAGGACCGTTTCCACCCTGTCGCATATAACATCCGCAAGTTCCTGAATTGCCGGCACACCAGTTGGAACTGTTATAGCAAGACCGGCCATTTTCATAATCTCAAGATCGTTCAGATTATCGCCAAATACAACGGTCTCTTCCGGGCTTATCTGCAGCCATTCAAGCAGCTGCTGAAACGCTGTTCCTTTATTTATATGGTTGGCCATGATATCCAGCCATTGTTCACCGCCAGGCACAACTGTAAACGAATCGCCAAACTGCTTCTGCCAGTATGCAAGATCGAAGTTACCGCCCTCATTATATAAGGATATCTTGGTACAGTTTCCGGAATGCGCATGCAAATCGGAAACCCGCTCTGTCCGCATTCCGACAACATCATGTACCAGATGGTAAAACGCATCATTGGTATCTGATACGTAGCAGACAGAAAAGTCACTGACCATGATTTCCGTATCATTCAGCTTCAGCACTTCATCAATCAGACGATCGGCAGCAGTATGATCCATGAATTCCTGAAACAGAATCTTACCGTCTGCCCAGGCAGACGCCCCATTCTGGCACAGGTAGACAATTTCGTTCCGGACCGGTTCAAACAATCTTGTGAGATTATCAAACTGCCTTCCACTGGAAGGAAGAAAACGGATGCCTTTCTGTTTTAATGCTTTGATCAGATTACAGGTTTCCGGCCGAAGGCATTGCGCGCCATCACGCAGCAGTGTTCCATCCAGATCGGAAGCGATTAATCGAATTTTACTCATGACTGCAATTATATAACAAAGCCGACATTTCGTTTCCCATCGGCTTCCTGTTTGTTATTCAGCTGTAAGATCTGCTCCGAAGTATTTCACAGAGAGTTCTGCAAGCGTACCATCTTCACGCAGCTGTTTCAGCGCATCATTGATGGCATTGCGCAGTGACGCATTGTCTTCTCCCTTTACCAGCGGAATCGCATATGGTGTAACTTCATCCATCTCGGCGATGATCTTGACACCGGTCTCTCCGGTGGTATGCAGGTAATCCTGAACAGATGTTGCGGCATTAATGGTCGCATCAACCTGCTTGTTCAATACCATGGACATTGTTTCCGCAAGGGTATCTACGCCTTTTACTTCAGCGCCATAGCTCTCTCCAATTTCCATATAGGTGGAACCGATTGAGTTGGCTGTCGTTTTCCCCTTGAGATCTTCAAACGCCGTGATGTCTGTGTTATCAGAAGCGACAACGAGAACCGCACGGTCATAAGCGTATGGATCTGTGAAGTCATAGCTGTTCTGACGCTCTGGTGTCACATCAACACCATTGACGATAATGTCATACATTCCGGATTCTTCACCTGCAAACAAACCGTCCCACGGGCCTTCGACAATATCCGCTTCTACGCCAAGGATTCTGGCGACATTTTGTGCTACTTCCACATCGAAGCCCACCAGCTTGTCGTTCTCATCATGGAATGAGAATGGCTGCCAGTCACCTTCAAGACCAACAACCAGCTTTCCGGCTGCCTGAATGCGTGCAAGATGATCCGCAGAAGAATTTTCTGCAGTATTAGTGTTTGATGTTGAACTGCCGCAACCAGCAACAACCAATGCCGCAGCCGCAATCGCAATAAGTGTTTTTTTCATATTCCTCTCCTCGTACTGACCCTGTCAGAACGGTTTTGATTATACTGCCACCTGAATTAATTTGCGAACCATTTGCCCAGCTTTTATTCTTCCTGTTTCTTCCGGGTCTCTGGAATGGCCGAAAGATCGTATGGAGTTGACTGATAAACAAAGTAGTTCAGCCAGTTGGAATAAATCAGGTTCGCACTGCTGCGCCAGGTATTCAATGGCCGCTTTGTATCATCATCCCCCGGGTAATAATGTTCCGGCACATGAATCGGAAGGCCAGCATTCTTATCCCGCAGGTATTCCGTTTCCAGTGTTTCTGTATCATATTCGGAATGACCGGTGATAAAGATCTGTGTGCCGCCATTGGTTGAGATGGCATAAACTCCAGCTTTATCGCTTTCTGCCAGAATCTTAAGTGTCTTCACCTGTTCAATATCTTCTTTACGGATCGTTGTATGCCGGGAATGCGGCACCAGAAACCGGTCATCAAATCCGCGGAACAGGATAGATCCCTTATGAGAAACCGTATGTTCATAGACACCGAAGAGCTTTTCATTTAAAGGATACTTGGGAATGCCGTAATGATAATACAATGCGGCCTGTGCTCCCCAGCAGATATGAAAGGTGCTGTAGACATGCGTCTTCGTCCACTCCATAATCTCACAGAGCTCATCCCAGTACTCCACTTCCTCAAACTCCATCTGTTCCACAGGTGCACCGGTAATGATCATTCCGTCATAGTAGCGGTCTTTCACTTCTGAAAAGGTCTGATAATAGGTAATCATATGTTCCGCAGAGGTGTTCTTTGCGGTATGACTCTCCACCCGCAGCAGCTCCATTTCCACCTGAATCGGCGTATTGCCAAGCAGACGGGCAAGCTGAGTTTCCGTGACAATCTTTGTCGGCATCAGATTCAGAATCAGAATATGAAGCGGACGGATATCCTGGGTTCCTGCACGGTGCGGTTCCATTACGAAGATGTTTTCAGATTCCAGTGTCTTACGGGCAGGAAGTCCTTCCTGAACAATAATTGGCATCGCACATCACCATCCCTTTCCAGCAGATCATACCTCTCACAAATGTAATTAACGCAATTCTACCATCAAACAGAAAACCAGACATAGGAAATGCAAACAGCGATTAGTATTGTATGACCATTCTTGCATGTTTTTCCATATAATTATTTCTTCGATATTTTTGTTAAGCCATTTTATTATATCCATTCCTGCATGGTTTGTAAGCGGTTTCGCATGAAAACGCTTAATTTTGTGACTTTTTTATCTTTGTTGACGAGGCCCGGTTTCCATTCTAAACTGCCCGAGGTGTTTGAAAAAACACGGAAGGAGTTTCAGAAACATGAATTTGAAAATGGTAAAGAAACTGATGCACGCAATTCTTACAGCAGGGATCCTGATGGGAGCCACCACACCTGCATTCGCAGATGAATGGGATGAACCAGCCCCGGAAGCTGTTGAGGAAGTCTGGACCCACCAGGCATATAACCCATACTTCGGAGGCTACAGAAACTGCACCTGGTCTGCCTGGCAGATCACATATGAAAGAACCGGCATCGCCCTTCCGGATTTCGGACGTGCCGGTAACTGGATGAATGCGGCCGCGTCCATGGGATACACCGTATCCAGCGAACCTGTCGCAAACAGTATTATTGTTTGGTCCAATCACGTAGGTTATGTCGGAGCTGTCAGCGAGGACGGTTCCATGGTCTACGTGATCGAGGGTGGATATTGCGGAGGCTACCACGAAGGGTGGTTCCCTGCCTATTACCCAAGATCAAATCAGGCATTGTACGGTTATATCTATTTAGGATAAACCGCAGTGTCATTGCGTGAATCAGTCCGTATGGCTTCGGTCATACGGTTTTCTTTTTTTCAGTCGATCACGCCGGCATATTTGAACGCATTCAGGATTCCATCCTCCAGAATCGGAGTTGTTACCCAATCTGCCTTTTTCTTGACCGGCTCCATGGCATTGCCCATCGCAATCCCAAGTCCACAGTATTCGATCATCGGAATATCATTCTCGCTGTCCCCGATGCCGATGGAATCTTCTTTTGCGGCACCATAGTAATCCAGTACACGCTGAATACCGGTTGCCTTGGTAATACTGGCATTCGTCACTTCCGCGCAATCATCAAACTGCGGGTCACGTACGGTAACCGTCATCGTAAATTTTTCCGGTAATGCGTTCTTGATTTCTGTGAAATCTCCGCCATGTTTCACATAAGCGCAGACTTTGTAGATTTTTTCTTCCGGGTGTTCATACAGCTCCGGATAGAAACAATTATCCGCAATGCGGCTTCCAAAGTAACGGTTCAGCACATCATATCCAAATTCATCACAATAGCCGCCCGCCTGGCCTTCTGCCGCATAGCCCATTCCATATTTATGAATCAAATCCTTGATTGCCTGTTCCTCTTCCTTGGTAAGCGGATGATCATAAATTCGTTTTTTATCCGCATAAACCATAGCACCTGCCCCAAAGATAAAACCATCTACGTCCATCGTAAGATACTGATTACATCCAGCCAGACATCTTCCGGTACAAAGAAAGATCTTTGATCCGTTTTCTCTCGCACGCTTCAGTGCGATTTTTGTGCTTTCCGGAATTCCACCGAGCTCCGGGCTGAACAGCGTCCCATCAATATCAAGAAAAATATATTTCATATCTGCCTCTCATTCCACGGGCATTCTAGCATTGCCGATAAAAAGAGAAAAGGCCTTACGGCCTTCACTCTTTCATTTTCGTTTTTGCCTCTCGGCTGTCTTAGGGGATAGAATCTCTGAATAATCTGCTAAAGGGGGAGCATTTATTCAGGGCAAGTTGCTGCTTGCATTTATATACTAATGATACGTTTTCGCAAAAATGTGTTTAAAAAATGTGAAACTATGTGAAGCACATTCTGTACCCTTTTTGATGTTTTCCGTTTTTGGCAAGTTAATAAACTTTTCCAAGACTTCTTGCAAAAAACAAAACATGCATTTATGATTATCACATTCTATCAGCAACGGCTTCGGCAGGCATTAGATGAGCCGTAACTTTTCCATCGTCAATCGCAATGGAAAGAAAGGAAAAGCAGATACAGTTCCGCCGCTGTATATGAAGGTTTCACAATGAAAGACAGAACTCCGGATAAACTTACTCCAGAGCAATGGGCAACTGTGATTCAGGGTCTGGAATCTCGCCCTTCTACAATCGACGACTATCGTAAGGTATTAAATTTACTTCATTCTTATGACAATGGGACATTTCACATCTTTCAGATGACGAAAGAACAGGCAGAAGCGTATTTCCAGTATCTGGACAGCCGCCTGGCTGACGGTACGCTGTCTGAAAATACGGTGCACCGTTATAAGGCAACACTTCGTTCCCTTGGAGCTCGCATTGAGCATCACAGGTCATTATGTCCCGGGTATGTTAATCCATTCAGCCGGCTGGTCACCAACGAGAATCGTAAACGCACAGAGTATAAAGAAGATATGTTTATGGCACCTGATGCGATTCGCAAGCTCAAGGATGCCTTCCCTTCGTTCACAAAAGAAGATCGTCTGATTCTGACAATGATGATGAATATAGGAATGACACCATCCCAGATTCAGAATCTTCATATCAATGATTTCTTTACCCTGTCAGGCCTGAATGAAACATTGGCAGTTCGTGTCAATGAAGGCAACTTCATTGAGATGACAGCTTCCAACTGGAAGGAAAGTCCATACTATATTAATGATTATCCGGTTCATTACGTTCGGAAATCACCAAACCGTTCCATTACCTGGAACTATACTGGTACCTTTATCTTCCAGCAGGAATTCAATAATCAGCTTCGTGATTATTATGAATATATTGGCGTATCCACTGACATGCGTTCCTTCTTTCTGACCGCACGTCATCTGGAATTCAATTATCGCGCCATGCATCATATGATTCTGAATTGCTGCAGAATTGCAGGAATTGAAGCAGGTAAGATTACGCCAAACATGATCAGCCGCTATGGCATGATTCACAGCTACCTCATCTTTACCTATGCACAGGAAGCAGAAAACCTGAAACAGCAGCTTCTGGAAGCTTCAGACGCGGATAAGCCTGCGCTTCAGGCAAAACTGGATGAAACAGAACGCCAGCTGAAAGCACATCAGGCAGATGGCTATATCGGCACATGGCAGACCCGTTTCCCAATCCCACTGCAGGAACGAATTGATTCGATTATCCGTCATCTTGGCAGAGATTTTCTGGATAAAGCAGTTGGTCATTAACTGGATACTGAAAGTCAGCTTCGGGCTGGCTTTTCATTTTGCATCAAAAAAAAGCACCGAAGTGCTTTTCAATGGATTATGCTTTGCGATCCGCAAGAATTTTGTGAATGCTGGCAATCCGCACGCAGACTGTGAATACATCCATCGCCTTTTTGAGTTCACCGGCGCTTGGATAAGTCGGGGCAATACGGATGTTGGAATCATTGACATCATTCTTGTATGGCCAGGTAGAACCAGCAGGTGTCATTATCACGCCTGCTTTTTTCGCATGGGCAACGATCTCCTTTGCGCAGCCTGGCAGTGAATCAAACATGATGAAGTATCCACCCAAAGGTTTTGTCCAGGTGCCGACCTGCAGTTCGCCAAGATCCTTTTCCAGTGCGTCTTCAACGATTTCAAACTTCGGGCGGATAATTTCCGCATGCTTGCGCATATGTTCCACAATCCCATGAATATTCTTGAAGAAACGCACATGACGAAGCTGGTTTACTTTATCATGTCCAATCGTCTGAACACGCAGATGGCTTACGAAATCCACCATATTGTTCGGAGAGGTGGCCAAGGCCGCAATACCGCTTCCCGGGAACGTAATTTTGGATGTGGATGCGAATTTATACACCAGATCCGGATTGCCTGCCCGTTTGCATTCTGCCAGGATCTCAATGATATAGTCCTGATGATCATCATACAGATGATGCACCCCATAGGCATTATCCCAGAAAATACGGAAGTCTGGTGCCGCCGGCTTCAGACGTGCAAACCGGCGCACGGTTTCATCCGAATAGGAGATTCCCTGCGGGTTGGAATACTTCGGAACACACCAGATACCCTTAATAGAGGAATCCTCCGCAACCGCCTTTTCCACAATATCCATATCCGGTCCGGTTTGCGTCATCGGAACCGGAATCATTTTGATGCCAAAATACTCCGTAATTGAGAAATGGCGGTCATAACCCGGCACCGGACAGAGAAATTTGACTTCCGGGAGCTTGCACCAGGGGGTGTTGCCCATAATGCCATGCGTCCATGCACGGCTGATTGTGTCAAACATGACATTCAGAGAAGAGTTTCCGTAGATAATGATATCTTTCGGATTATTTTCCATCATGTCGCCAAGGAGTTCTCTCGCCTCCTCAATACCGGTCAGCTGACCATAGTTTCGACAGTCCGTACCGTCATCACAGGTGAGGTCCGAACTTGGTGTGAGTACATCCATCATGGCCATCGAAAGATCCAGCTGTTCCTGGCATGGCTTACCACGGCTCATATCCAGATGCATGCCTTCAGCCTGAAACTTCTTGTACTGGGTTTCCAGTTTATGAAGCTCAGCCTTCAGTTCGTCGTCGGTTAACTCGATATAGGGTTTCATAACAAGTGCTCCTCCAATATAGTTCTATATTATATAGTTTTTTGGTCGTATCGTTCATTTAAAAAGCGGCGTTTTGCCGCTCAGTTCAGTGACTGATTTGTATCGTCCGGTGTAAACAACCCTATGATCCACTCCGCGTTTACAACCGGGAAACTGCTGTTGTCCACCTCATAAAGAGTACTGTTTTCCTCCATCTCTTCCAATACCATGGATACCGGAATCAGGAAGGAAAGACCCTTGTCATTCGTACGGATGTTGATTTTCATCACCTCATTTTCCGTACGCTGGTATTCAATACCGGTAATATCCTCCAGCGTTCCTTTTTTGTTGTCGAGAAACTCGATCAGAGAATCATACTTTGCAAGTTCCACTGCCCGATCATCCGTTCCATCTTCCAGAATCTGTATTTTTTCCGCAAACTCTTTCAAAGTCGGTGTACGGCGCAATGTATATCCCTGCGGCGCAAGCGGTGCCGCAACTGTCCGGATCAGATCTTCACCCGGTGTTTCCTGACTCAGCCAGAGCACGAACCGATGAGAACGGTCAATATACACCATTGGAAACTGCACCATGAAATCCTTCTTGCAATGAGGACAGGTATTGCGGAAGATATCCCCGCTGACACAGCGGTCTCTCAGATCTTCATCCTCATCCGCCGTCACGCTGTTCCAAACTTCAATATCATATGTTTTACCGCAATACGGACAGGTATACGGTATTGTTCTGCTGCTGCTCATATACGGTCTCCTCTCAAACCTGCGCTTATTCTGCGACGATTGCCGCGTCTACTTCAGCGACCTGACGAATCGTTGCCATCATGGAGCACTTCTGCAGTGCCTCCCGCATACAGTCTTCCAGCTGTTCCATGCTGGCAGTACTGACAGGAACCATCCGCAGCTTTACATATTCCAGCGTAGTAGGCACTTCCCTGCGCTTGCGGCCATCGATGCGGATCACCGCACCGGAAATGGGTACATTGCGTTCCCCTGCGATCATCAGATATGTAGCATAGAAACAGGACGCAATCGCACCATAAGTCATATCGTACGGCTGTATCAGCTCGTGGCCGATCTTCAGCGTCTGTTCTCCAATGTGGTATGTGCCATGAAATCCGTTTTCAAACTGAATGACTGCCATGTCTCAATCGTCTCCTTCACGGATCAAGTCCGGTAATTCCAACAGTGATTCGATGATATAGTCGGGCTGTGCTTCCAGCAAAGCACTGCGTTTTGCCGGATTGGAAGGATAGGCAACCGTGATGGCCCCGGCATTCTTTCCAGCCTGTACGTCCATCGCACTGTCGCCAATATAGAAACAGCGATCTGTTTTCATGGCATCCCATGCCTTAAGAATGCCTTCCGGATCGGGTTTGCTTTTGGTTACAGAATCATTCCCCAGCACAATGCTCATGAATTCATTCATATGATTTGCCCGCAATAAGTCATCCAGCGATTTGAAATACCGCGTACTGACAATACCGCATGGTATTCCCACGGCACTGAGTTTTACCAGCATTTCTCTGGCACCCGGCATCGGCTTGATGAGATCCCGAAGATGCTCTCTCTGATACCTGCGATATTCCTCTACACATTCCCATGGATCCCGCTCAGGAAAGAACTCCGCCATCATGACCTCCAGAGCCGGTCCCAGCACTTTGATACGGCGCTCTTCTGTAAACTCTTCTACCGTACGGTATTTTTGAAATACATGTTCAAAGCTTGCATGAATGACCGGTTCCGTATCCATGAGTGTTCCGTCAAAATCAAATACAGCCGCAACACTCATACTATTGTCCCTGATTCTTTCGCAGCAATTCAGAGTGGAGGCGTACTTTGAACGCTTCCGTGCTGTTATAGCCTTCTTCTTTCAGAATGAAATTGGTAACAGCGGTTTCGATCAGCGCACACATAGAACGTCCAGGGCTGACAGGAAGTACCATAGCAGGTACACTGACCCCCATGATGCGGGTAAAGGATGTCATTTCATCCCCTATCCGTTCATATTCTTCACTGGCATCGTATCGCACCAGATTGATGACAAGATCGATTTTGTTTCGGCCAACCACTTTATTGGCTCCAAAGGTTCGCTCCACGTCAATAATTCCGATTCCCCGGATCTCCAACATACCTTTTAACAGCAGGGGCGCATGCCCAAACAGATTGTTGTGAATCTTCTGGACATCCACACGGTCATCCGCTACCAGAACCTGTCCGTCACGAACCAGTTCCATTGCGATTTCAGATTTACCCATACCGCTTTCACCGGTGAGCAGTACGCCTTTGCCATAAACGACAAGCAGGTCTCCAGAAAGCGTTTCTTCCGGCGCCAGCCGTTCATCGAGGAACGTAATGAGGTCAACCATGATCCGATAGGTATCAATATTGGTACGGAAAATCGGGAAATTGCGCTCGATCGCAACTTCCTTCAGAATCGGAGGGATTTCATTGTTTTTTGTGATGATCAGCATCGGTGTCAGCCCATCAGTAATGGAAGGAAACCGTGCCCGCTGTTCTTCTTCGGACAGATGCCCGATATATTCAATTTCTTTATTTCCAATAATGACCACACGGCGCGGCTCTGTTGGCTTGAAGTAACCCGACAATTCAAAACCCGGACGATTTACATCCGGAATGACCACCCAGCGATTCAGCGATTCTTCATTGCCGGTAAGCTGTTCCAGACCGAAAAAATCGACGATTTCTTCAATCATTACTTTATTCTGATCTGTTTCTACCATAGTTGTAAGCCTCTTGCCCGCATTATAACACGAGCATCGCAATCGCAAAGCCCGTCAGAAAGCCCCCTGCATGACCCTGTCTCGAAACGTTTGGAAACAGATTGATCACCAGGTTGACAATCAGCACCCGCAGCAGTGAAGACTGCACGCCTGGCTGCTGCAGCATTCCAAGTTTGTAAAGCAGCACCATGTACGCTGCCAACAAGCCATACAGGCCGCCGGAGATACCCAGTGTGATGGCATCTTCGCTGCCTAAAAACGCCGAAAGAACATTACCGCCGATAATCGACAGTAAAAGAATCGTCCCAAACAGTGCGGGCCCAAAGGCACGCTCCAGTGAGCCATAGCTGTACAGCGCATACATATTCATCAGTAAATGAAGCGGCTGAATATGGAGAAACCCAGCCGCGAGCAGGCGCCAGTATTCTCCGCGCTTCACACGCAATGGCAGAAGTGCCCCAAGTTCCACTGCTTTATCAATTGGCGACAGTGAGCGGTTGATCAGCAGGAAACATCCAACACAGGCTGCGATAGCCACCCAGGTAACAATCATTTCTGTTTCTTCTCTTTCTTGGCCTTTGTCCACTTCAGGGTTTTCTTCAGGTACTGACCAGTCCAGGAATTCGGATTCTCCGCCACCTGTTCCGGCGTTCCTTCGGCAATAATCATGCCGCCATTATCTCCGCCTTCCGGTCCAAGATCAATGATCCAGTCCGCACATTTGATTACATCAAGATTATGTTCGATCACAATGACCGTATTTCCGGTATCTACAATTGCCTCCAGTACGGCAATCAGGCGTTTGACATCGTCCGTATGCAGACCGGTCGTTGGTTCATCCAGAATATAAACTGTTTTGCCGGTAGCGCGCTTCTGCAGTTCCGAAGCCAGTTTGACACGCTGCGCTTCACCACCGGACAACGTCGTAGAAGACTGGCCTAATTTTAAATAGCCAAGTCCGACATCACACAGCGTCTGCAGTTTATTGCGGATCTTCGGCTGATTCGCAAACAGTTCGAGACCTTCTTCTACCGTCATCTCCAGCACATCATAAATATTCTTTCCCTTGAAGGTGCACTGCAGGGTTTCTTCGTTATAACGCTTGCCATGGCACACTTCACACGGAACATAGACATCCGGCAGGAAGTTCATAGAGATGACTTTTACACCATCTCCCCAGCACGCTTCGCAGCGTCCGCCCTTTACATTGAAGGAGAACCGTCCCTTATCATATCCGCGCAGTCTTGCCTCCGGTGTATTGGCAAAAACACTGCGGATATCATCAAATACGCCGGTATAAGTAGCCGGATTGGAACGCGGTGTACGGCCGATTGGATTCTGATCAATCTGTACCAGTTTGTCGATATTGTTAAGGCCTTTTACCTTCTCGTATTTACCCGGATGGATACGCGTGTAGCCAAGGTTCTGCTGCACTGCTTTCATAAAGCATTCATTCACAAGCGTAGACTTTCCGCTTCCGGATACGCCCGTAACCAGCACCAGCTTTCCAAGCGGGAATTTTACATTAATGTGCTTGAGATTATGCTCACTGACACCAATCAGTTCAGCTGCTTTGCCAGTGCCTTTGCGACGCTGTTCCGGCACATCAATGCGCAGCCGTCCGGACAGATATTTCCCGGTAATGGAGTCCTCGGATTTTAAGATTTCCTCTGGTGTTCCATTGAAGATAACCTCACCGCCATGAATGCCTGCGCCAGGTCCGATATCTACGATCCAGTCCGCGTTCAGCATGGTTTCCTCATCGTGTTCGACCACAATCAAAGAGTTGCCCAGATCGCGCATATTTTTAAGTGTATCGATCAGTTTGGCATTATCACGCTGATGCAAGCCAATACTCGGCTCATCAAGAACATACAGGACGCCGGAAAGTCTGGAACCAATCTGTGTCGCAAGACGGATTCGCTGTGCCTCACCGCCGGATAGTGTTCCAGCAAGGCGATCCAGCGTCAGATAATCCAGACCGACATCTTTCAAAAAGCGCAGGCGGCTGCCAATCTCCTTGATAACCTGTTCCGCAATCTTGGCCTGTGTTTCCGTCAGCTCTGTTTTCTCAAGCCAGTCCATGGCATTGACTACCGACTGCTCTGTAAACTCAATGATATTGCGGTCTCCAACACGTACGGATAGAGCCTGCTCGTTCAGACGCTTGCCGCAGCAGGTTGGACATTTGCTTTCAATCATGAAAGAGTGATACCAGTCTTTGGACATGGCGGAACTCGTTTCTACATAGCGGCGTTCAATCATATCCTTTATGCCTTCGATATAATCATTGCGCATGTAGGTGTTTCCGCCAGAGCTGGTAATCTTATAGGAAATCGGACGATCCGATCCATGCAGGATGATTTCCATCTGTTTTTTAGTCAGTTTCTTTACCGGTACATCCAGACTGATTTTATAAGCTTTCATCAGAGTCTCGAATGTCTGCCACTCAATGTTCTCGGTATCAACGATATTCTTATAAAAGCGGATGGCACCCTCCCGAATCGACAGTTCCTTATCTGGGATCAGCAGATCAACATCCACTTCTTCCGTAAATCCTAGACCCTTGCAGGTATCACAGGCGCCAAGCGGCGCATTAAAGGAAAACAGGCGCGGTTCCAGTTTCGGAACAGAGAAGCCGCATATCCTGCATGCATAGTTGCTCGAAAACAGCTCTTCCTGATCTCCTTCCAGCACAATTGCCATACCCGCCGCGAGATTTAATGCGGTTTCAAGGGAATCATGGATACGACCTTTCGCTTCTTCTTTCTTGATAATGCGGTCAATCACAACATCAATGTTGTGGCGCTTATTTTTTTCCAGTTCAATGTCGTCTTCCAGCAGCTTGATTTCGCCGTCAACACGAACACGTACGTAGCCATCTTTCTGCAGTTTGGCAAACTGGTCTTTAAACGTTCCTTTTTTATTACGAATGATTGGAGCCATAACCGTGAGACGGGTACCGTCCTCCAGACTCATGACCTGCGCAACCATCTCACTGATATCCTGACCGGTGATCGGAATGTTATGGGTCGGGCAATACGGAACACCACACCGCGCATACAGCAGACGCAGATAGTCATAAATTTCCGTTACTGTTCCAACCGTGGAACGCGGGTTATTGGAAGTTGTTTTCTGGTCAATGGAAATTGCCGGAGAAAGACCTTCGATCTGTTCCACATCCGGTTTTTCCACACCGCCAAGAAACATGCGCGCATATGCACTCAGCGATTCCACATAACGTCTTTGTCCTTCGGCATAGATCGTATCGAACGCAAGACTGGTTTTACCCGAGCCGGACAATCCCGTCATTACAACCATCTTGTTGCGGGGAATCTCAAGCGATATATTTTTCAGATTGTTTTCGCGGGCTCCGCGAATGATTAATTTATCCTGTTCCATTCTTATTCCTTCCTGCCCGTAGCTTCTTCATACAGATCCGTCAGCATCGTCCAGGCTTCTCTTGGCGAAAGGTCATCCGGATTGACGGACTTCAGTTTGTCCATAATTGATTTTGCGGCTGGATCTTCATGTTTCATTTCAATCAGCTGGTAGCTCTGCTGAACGACCCGCTTTTTGGATTCCAGTTCCTTCTGCAGTTCTTTGGCACGATCCGTTACCGCCTCTGGAAGTCCCGCAAGCTTTGCGACGTTAATGCCATAGGAACGGTCTGCCCGTCCCTCTTTCACTTTATAGAGAAAGGTCACTTTCTCCTTATCTTCCTTTACAACAACATGCACATTGCGCACCACTCCAATTGATTCCGTCAGGGAAGTCAGTTCGTGATAATGCGTACTGAACAGTGTTTTAGCATGTACGCATGCGGCAATGTATTCAATCATCGCCTGAGCCAGTGCCATGCCGTCATACGTGGAAGTACCGCGGCCGATTTCATCAAACAATATCAGGGATTTCGCTGTCGCTTCCTGAAGCGCACGGTTGGCTTCTGCCATCTCGACCATGAACGTCGACTGGCCGGAAAGAATATCATCACTGGCTCCAATTCGTGTAAAGATTTTGTCAAAGACCGGCATACGAACTTCCGCTGCCGGAACATAACAACCAATCTGAGCCATAATGACAATCAGTGCAGTCTGCCGCATATACGTTGACTTACCGCCCATATTGGGGCCTGTGATCAGCAGAATGGACTCCTGCTCATTCATGGACAGATCATTGGCAACATAGCGTGTCTTCTTCATCCGTTCATTGAGAATCGGATGTCTGCCCTGCACAATTGCAAATTCATCATTGGTAAAGACCGGGCGCACATACCCGTATTTGGAACAGACTTCTGCCAGTGTGGCATAGCAGTCCAGTTCCGCCAGTGCCGTGGAAAGCCGCTGCAGTTTTGCAAGGCGGGCCCGAATCTCACTGAGCAGTGCCGCAAACAGCTGTTTTTCCAGACGAATGGCGTTTTCCTCCGCATGCAGGATCATCTCTTCCTTTTCCTTCAGTTCCGGTGAGATGAAGCGTTCGTTATTTACTAACGTCTGCTTGCGGATGTATCCCCACTCTTCCTTAACCTGTGCAGCCGCGGCTTTGGATATATCGATATAATAGCCAAATACCTTGTTATAACCGATGCGAAGCGTCTTGATTCCTGTCCGTTCCCGTTCCGCCGCTTCCATATTGGAAATGAACTGACGTCCGTTGCGCTGAATCTCACGCGCTTCATCAAGCTCTTTGTTATAGCCATCCCGGAACGCCCCGCCATCACTGATGGATGCAGGAGGATTGTCGACAAACGCTCCATCCAGAAGACTCCGCAGATCTTCCAGTGGATCCAATGAAGCAAATTCCGGGAATACTTCCGAAGAAATATCATTCAGAATAGCCGGTACTTCGTTCAATGTTTTGGAAAGCCGCAGACAGTCCTGAGCATTGGCACTGTTCATTGCACAACGGCCAATCAGCCGCTGCAAATCATAAATGCCGCCGATATGATCCCGCAGTCGTTTGCGGATCAGGAAGTTTGTCTTCAGATACTCCAGGCGATCATACCGCGCTTCGATTGCCTGCTGATTTACTAATGGTTTCTCAATCCACTTCTTCAGCAGCCGGGAACCCATGGCAGATTTGCACATATCAAGGAAGGTCCAGAGTGTTTCCCCCTTCGTCTCCCGATGAATCGGATCAATCAGTTCCAGATTCTGAATCGTGGAAAAGTCCATGTACAGAACTTCGGATTCACTTTCAATCACTGCTGTCTGCAGATGCGCCAGCATATGCCGTTGGGTCGCTTCCAGATAATTGATCATGCGTCCATAGGCAATACGCTGATACTCTTTCTTCAGTTTTTCACACAGCGGCAGATAAACTTCTTTGATTTCCGTTTCCTCACAATAGGAAACTATGATCTGCATCTCCCGCAGGGACTGTATCAGCTTTTCATCAAATGTATGGGATACAACAACTTCCCTTACATTATTACGAAGCAGTGTCTGTACCAGCGTGGCAGCAGAATGGGGAATATCCAGAAGAACAGATTCACCCGTACTGGCTTCTGCCATGGACAGGCAATAGCCATAGCTGTGGTCTTCCACTGCCGAAAGAAATACGGATGCCTTCTCATCTGTGATTTCTTCCATTACCGTGCCCGGTGTTATGACACGGATGACATCCCGCTCTACAATGCCTTTGGCTTCCTTGGGATCCTGCATCTGTTCCACAATGGCAATCTTGTAGCCGCGCTGGACCAGCCGCTGGACATAGGAAGAAACCGCATGGTGCGGAACCCCGCACATCGGCACCTTTTCTTCCACTCCGGCAGCTTTGCCGGTCAGCACCAGGTCCAGTTCTCTGCTAGCGGTCTGAGCATCTTCAAAGAACATTTCATAAAAGTCTCCGACACGATAAAAAACAAGGGTATCCGGATAGTTTTCCTTTACCTTGAGATACTGTGTAATCATCGGAGAATATTTGGTTTCACTCATGGTTTTCTCTTTCTGAACGCCTAGACATTATAGCATTAATGGACCTATCCTATTCTTATACAGCTATCGCCGGAAGGAGGAATCTTATGGGACAGTCAGACCGTAATCTTTCAATTGAAACAAACGCGAAACTCGTTGAAAATGAAACAACCAAAAAGCAGAACGAAGCGGCTGCCCGTATTGAGCAAAAACAGAAAGAAGCGTCTGAAAAAGCAGCCTCTGCCGGTCTCTCTGCCCGGCTGGACGACCTCTCACGTAAGGCAAAGGAGCAGCAGAAGCGTGCTGATCA
The DNA here is from genome assembly GCA_017514525.1 of Solobacterium sp. Classification (GTDB taxonomy): domain Bacteria; phylum Bacillota_I; class Bacilli_A; order Erysipelotrichales; family Erysipelotrichaceae; genus Bulleidia. Next base: position 18,470 of record JAFWJY010000302.1, read on the forward strand.
GGCAGAAGAATCTCTGAAGTCCGAACGGGAGGCTTCCGCCAAGCGGGAAGCCTTATTAAAAGAAGGTCTCTCCCTTGCCAATACCGCATTGAAGAAAAACAAACGAGGGGGATTCGGTCCATTTCTGACCGGACTCATTCTGGGTCTTATGGCTGGAGCAGCTGTGGTGTATTTCCTTGTCATGCCAAGACTGGCGCCTCAGCCTATCACAGTAACACCAGCACCAGTTGAAGATGCCAGTGTAACGATTGATGATGACGGAATCCTGGGCTACACTGCCGCCGACTTTCAGGAAGCCATTCTAGGCGGTGCCAGTGAACATCAGGAGCTGGTTGTTATGGAACAGCCATTATCGATTTCCACAACGATTACCCGGGCAGGACTGGGAAAACTGCCAATCTTTTCCAAGATGAAAGATGTCACCTATTATGGAACCGGCGTATATACCGTCGATCTTTCCGGTATGAAAGCAGATGCTGTTCTGGTCGATGAAAACCAGAATACCGTGCTGATCCTGATTCCACACGCCAAACTGCAGTATGTCAATGCCGATCTCAACAAAACAGAATTTGAAGATACCGAACACGGCGTTCTGGCATTTGGCGATATCAAGCTTACCCCGGAAGAAACCAGCCTTCTGGAAAATACGGTCTACACCTCTATGGAAGAACGCCTCAGTGAACAAGAACTGCTGGATGAAGCAGACCGTTTTGCCAAATTAAAAACCTGGGAGATTTTCCAGCCGCTTGTCACTGCAATCTCACCTGCCTATAAAGTCGTCATTGAACTGCAGGGCTGAAATAAAAAGAGGATGCGAACATCTTCTTTTTTTCATGGTTTATTCATTTGCCGAAGCATCTGAAACGGCCCCGGAAACATTCGCTTTCACGGCATCGTCCGTAAAGCTCAGCTCCTTATGCATTCCACTCTCGCCGCAGAAACTGTTTGGAAAGATTTCCCTTGCGTTATTGAGATAGTGCTCCGGATGAATCTCCGATGGGCTGAAATGTGTCAGCCAGAGTTCTTTGGCCTCAGCAGCTGCCGCCAGCAGTGCAGCCTCGCGGAAGATCATGTGTTTTTTAATCTTGGCAGCTTCCATGCGTTCATTATCGCCATACATTCCTTCCAGAACCATGAGATCCGAGTTTCTGCCAGCCTCTGATATTCGGTTTGTCGGTCGCGTGTCAGTGCAGTAGGTAACCTTCAATCCCTTACGGGCTTCCATTAATACCATATCCGGTGTATAAACCAGTCCCGGTTCGTGTATGGTTTCCCCTTTCTGCAAGCGACCCCAGTATTTGACCGGTATCTGCTGGTTTTTCGCCCGGTCCGGGTCAAAGCGGCGCAGACGTTCGAGTTCAATGGTATAGCCATAGGTCGGTACGCTGTGCTTAACCGCATATGCCCGGATATGCAGCAGATCTCCAAAGGTATGGGAAAGTTCGCATTCTTCATCCGTCAGCTCCATCCCCTGCAGCGGAAACGGAATTCCTGCCGCAATACAGAGCCCTGAGACCACTGCCGAAAGATTCTTTGGTCCAGCAATCGTTACCGGTTCAGTACGTCCGGACATCCCCATGGACATCAGAATTCCAGGCAGACCCATAACATGGTCTCCATGGAAATGCGTCAGAAGAATCAGGTCGATGTCATGCGCACTGACACCCGCCTCCTTCATAGCGATCTGTGTTCCTTCGCCGCAGTCAATCAGAATTCCCCGGCCGTTATATCTTATATATAGTGAAGTCAGCCAGCGATTCGGCAATGGCATTGTGCCGCCGCATCCCAGCAAAGTCACATCAAGCATGAAAAATCCCCTCTTTTTTCCTCACCTATTCTAGCAGAAAAAAGGAGTGCTGAGCTTCAGTACTCCTTTGTGAACACCAGTTCTTACTTGATTACGCGTACGCGGTAGACACCATCCATTGCGCTGAGCTTATTAATGACAGTTTCATCTGCAGGTGCGTCCAGATCAAACAGACTGTACGCAACATCCTGACGGGATTTATTTGCCATTTCCGAAATATTGATTCCTGCTTCACCAAGAATGGAGGTAAATCCACCGATCATGTTTTTCTGATTCTTGTGGAAAATACCGATACGTCCAACTGTCTGGCAAAGCCCCATATCACAGTTCGGATAGTTTACCGAGTTGCGGATATTTCCGTTTTCAATGTACTCCTGCAGTTCATCAACTGCCATCTTGGCGCAGTTGTCCTCTGATTCTTCCGTAGAAGCGCCCAGGTGCGGTGTGGTAATGCAGTGAGGGTGTCCGGAAACCAGCGGATTCGGGAAGTCACTGACATACCGTCTTACCTTACCGGCATCGACTGCCTCCAGCATTGCTTTTTCATCCACCAGCCGGTCACGCGCCATGTTGATGATGACTACCCCATCCTTCATCATGGAGATTGCCTCAGCATTGATCATCTCTTTGGTCTGATCCATCAGCGGTACATGAATGGTGATATAGTCACACTCCTTGTAAATATCCTCCACATTATGAACATGGGTAATCTTGCGGGACAGATGCCATGCATGTTCAACGGATACATACGGGTCATATCCGTATACATCCATGCCCATATAAACGGCAGAGTTGGCAACGCGTACACCAATCGCACCAAGTCCGATAATGCCGAGCTTCTTGCCTTCCAGTTCCGTACCCGCAAACTGTTTCTTCTGTTTTTCAGTATCAGACGCAATTTCAGGATCATCCTTGTTTTCCCGAACCCAGTCAATACCTTCAACAATATCTCTGCTCGCCAGCAGCATTCCCGCAAATACGAGTTCTTTTACGCCGTTGGCGTTGGCACCCGGGGTATTGAATACCACAATGCCCTTTTCTGCACACCGATCCAGCGGAATGTTGTTTACACCAGCACCGGCGCGTGCAATTGCCAGCAGATTGTCACTGAATTCCATATCATGCATCTTGGCGGAACGCACCAGGATGCCTTCTGCTTCATTTAAATCCTCCGTAGGTTCAAAGCCTGCGTGGAACCGCTTCAGACCTACTTCCGCAATATTATTCAGACAAGCATATTTAGGCATTGTTCGCTTCCTCCGCATGTGCTTCTTCAAACTTCTTCATAAACGCAACCAGCTTTTCAACGCCTTCCTTCGGCATTGCATTATAGATGGATGCACGCATACCGCCGACAGAGCGGTGTCCCTTCAGGGATACCAGACCTTCCGCTTCTGCTTCCTTGACGAACTGCTTATCCAGTTCATCATTTCCTGTCACAAACGGCACATTCATCAGAGAACGATCCTTCGGTTCAACTGTTCCCTTGAACAGCTTGGACTGATCCAGGAAATCATACAGAATCTTCGCTTTTTCCTGATTCTTCTTTGCCATCACTTCAAGGCCGCCCTGTTTCTTCAGCCATTTGAATACCAGACCGCATACATAGATGTTCCAGCATGGCGGCGTATTGTACAGGCTTCCTGCATCCGCATGTGTCTTATACGTCAACATGGTCGGTGTACCTTCCAGTACATCCTCACGGATGAGATCCTTGCGGATAATAACAATCGTAACGCCTGCCGGACCGACATTCTTCTGAACGCCGCCATACAGCAGTCCATACTTTGTGACATCCATCGGACGGCTCAAGAAGCAGCTGGAAATATCCGATACCAGGATATGTCCTTTGGTATTCGGGAGTTCCTTAAACTCCGTTCCGTAAATCGTGTTGTTCTCACAGATGTAGACATAATCCGCATCTTCCGGAATATCCAGATCACTGCAATCCGGAATATAGGAAAATGTCTTGTCCGCAGAGGAAGCCACTACAACAGCTTCACCATATTTGGATGCCTCCGCAGCAGCTTTCTTGGCCCACTGACCGGTAACGATGTAGGCTGCTTTGCGATTTTTCATCAGGTTCATCGGAATCATCGCAAACTGTGTGGATGCGCCGCCCTGCAAAAACAAAACTGCATAGTCTTCCGGAATGCCCATCAGCTCCCGCAGATCTTTTTCTGCTTCCTTGATAATTGCGTCATACACTTTGCCGCGATGAGACATTTCCATGACAGACATTCCGCTGCCCTGGTAATCCATCATCTCTTCCGCGCACTGTTTCAGTACTTCTTCCGGCAGTACTGCTGGGCCCGCCGAGAAATTGTACACACGATTCATAACAACTTTCCCCCTTGCATAACGAGGTTATTATACGTGATTCTGTTCACAAAACTGAAGAAATCCGTCGAATTTCATGAAAAATTTCATTCATCTATGAAAATAAACATTTTTCTTTCATTCATAAAAAAAGCGGTTATTTCCTGAAACCGCCTTCTACAATTCGTACCTGATCATATTCTTCCGTGCGTTTTGGCTGATCCGCATCGAGGCTGAAACAATAGACAACCCCATCTTCAATCCGTTCATCCAGAACCTGTTCGATATCCACAATTTTGCCCTTCAGGTATTTATAGTTATTGAAATTGCCAGAAGATGCCAGTCCATTCGCACCGCCAAAGTATGCCATTGCCTTGTCCGTATCGATCACGAATTCAATCACGCTTGCGTCACTGTTGGCACTGCAGCCGTTTGAGGCATGTTCAGCAGCTTTGGCGTCCACTTTTACGACCGGAATCGTAATGCCGCTGTCCAGTTCGATATAGTAGCGGGATCCGATTGCGCCGAAGGAAAATCCCATGGCCACTCCCATAAAGCCATCTTCATCAATCAGAAAACCGGTTTCTTCATCCACGGTGCAGTGATTGTGAATGTACTGATACTGTGCACTGCCCACACTGGTGATAAGACGATAGTCTTCATATGTCTTTGTGCTGCTGGTACTGCAGGCCCCGATACTGACAGACTTGAATTCCTTTTTATAGTTTTTGAGTTTCGATAAGGAAAACTGATCCGCAGTAAAACCGGACGTTGCACTCCATATCACAGCGCTCAGAAGCGCACAACTAAAAACATGTTGTCTTCTCATGACATTGCTATTCTAAGGTATCTTTAAAAGAGTCGTCAAACCGGAGCTCAATATTTCTTCTTTTCCGGCTCTTCCCAATCCCAGCCATGATCCAGCGGAGAATCACTGGTGACATACGTATCACCATTCTTATACGCATAGTTATCATAAGTATGAATCACATGTTCATCTCCATACTTATCGACAAACCTGGTATCTCCACGGAATGTGTCTGACCACATCTCACGCACCTTCGCCTGTGATTTCTGTGTATTTTCATAAGAAGATCTGCGAATCGCTTCTATTTCCTTCTGCGTCTGCCACAGCTGTTCTCTGGCCCTGCGGTCGCGCTGGCGCTTCTGTTCCGCCTCTTCCCTTTGCTGTTTTTCTTTCGCACGCTTCTGCTGGCGCAACCGTTCTGCCTCTTCACGTTTTTGTCTGTCGCGGGCATTTCTTGCTGCCTGCATCTTATCCGCATCTTCCCGCAGATCATCCGCATAACCTGCCCCATAGGCAATCACGGGCAGGAATACATTTTTATAAAAGAACTCATAGTCTTCTTCCGAGGCATCCATAACCAGGATCTGACGAATCGTCCAGTCAATATAGTAGGATTCTGTATAAATCCATTTACCCCAATTCTGATCATATCGGGCATTGCGATACAGTTTCAGTCCCCTCTGCACGATATCACTCATAAATGGATTATTGATGTGCTGGGTGATGGTCCATGGAACTTCCTTCCAGACAGCATATTCCGTCCCTTCAATTACAGCAGAATAGACCCGCTTCCGTTTATAGCCGTTCCGTAAGAAGGCGTATTCATGTAATGCACCTTTGCGGTAGACCCAGTCTATCGCTGTCAGTGGATCCTTCCGCTCTTCGAGCCGTTTTTTCTGCAGCTTTTCCTGTGCCTGTGCATTATCTGACCAGTCCACCTGACGGATAAACTTCCGCTCTTTAACATCCTTCAGATCGAGTTCGGCATATCCCTTTAAAAAATTTTCCACTGTCATGAATTTCCGGTATAAATTCCCATACAGATCCGTACTGAAATCACGATGTTCTTCCAGATGGCTGTCACGGTAATGCAGGCTGGACGTGTAGTACAGTGCTGTCTGCTTATCCGGAGAAAGTGACTTTGCCTGGACCAGGAAAGGCTGTCCAGAGCCACGATAGGATTTCCGATCCGTTGTAACAGTATTTACCCAGCCTTCCGGTGCTTTCATGATGATCATGTCTCTTCCGGTATCTGATTCCTTTATCGTCACTCTGTTTAATTTGATTTCAGAAGTACTCATTGCGGTAAACACCTGTCCTTTCCGTTTATAATGAAGGTATGGAAAACACTTTATCGATTATACGCACGCATGTTTCTTTTGGAGAGACACAGTATGCATTTCTTAACGCCTGTTCCGATCACCCCATTCAAGATGGCTTCATCTTCTCCAAAGTATTCACGAGCGATTCTTCTCTGACCGCATTTCTTCAAACGATGAAGAACACACTGTCCCTGTCAGAGACATTTGTTGAGGAAGTCACCCGGAAATATTCTTCTGACTTCTTTGCACAGCAGTCTCTGGTACTGTTATTCAGTGATGAGCGCAGCGGATCCAACCGGCTGACCCTCAGACAGGTCGATGTCACCGATGGACGCATCCATCTTGAGATGGAACGGGAGCGTGGACTCACCATGGATATGGCCTATCTGTTTCTGTTTTATCCATTGAACAGCCATGCCATTCACTCATCCAGCGCCCACATCGCAGACAAACAGACATTGTATTAACGGGCAACAAAACAGCGTTAGCAGAAACCGTATCACAACCGGATATGATTCTGCATCGATTTTACCTGTCTGAACTCATCATAGCATCTTCGTTCTCTGACAAGGCATGCCAATACAGGCAGACAACAAAAAAGGGATGAAACCGTTACCTCCCTGTGTAATAAATCTCACAGTGGATCAACAGATTCATCCGTTTTTTTGGTTTCCAGGATAGGCGAAATAACGCTCGCAGGAATTGATTCCTTTCTGAATTCCTTCCATCACTTCAGCTTCTGTCACATCATTCCCGCAGCAAACCAATGTGCCGTCTTCCAGCTTCATGGATCGATCATAGTGATAAATCCAGGCACCGTCCTTCCAGACTGCCATATGGTAATAATCGTTCAAAATCAGATCTCCATCCGCATAATCCCCAATCAGACAGAGTCCATATTTCTGTTCCATCACAGACGGAAGATCCAGATCAAACGGAGAGATTTCAGTACATTCTTTTAGTTCATGGATCTCCGGATAATTCACATATCCGGCAACACCGCCATTAAGTATTGTGACATCCGCAACCAGGCGATAGAAATGACCTTCCTCCAGCTCGTTACCAGCAGGCAGCGTTACCACATCTGCGTCACTCAGCGTATAGGGGTTACCGTTATAGACAAATACCGGCAGCACTTCATCATACCTATCTTCTTTATACAGAATATCTGTTGTATCCTCGGTAATCGGCTGTGGTTTGTTCGGCTGACAGCCGCTTAATACAAACAGGAGCACTGCTCCGTAGATCAGCAAACAACGTTTTTTCATGGTTGTAGTTCCTTTTCTTCATTGTACAGGAATCCGGGTATCCGATGGTTGCCTCCTCTGGAATTTTCTAGGTAACAAAAAAAGCTCCCCGAACGATCTGTTCATAGGAGCTCTGTCTCATTCGTGAAAACGTATATCCGATTATTCTGCGCCTGTGATTTTTATCCGGCCCTGACCGTATGGGTTTGCATATTCTTCCCCAACAACACCATTCAGTTTTCCGGTGATATAGTCCATGAAAACCTGGTTGTCCATCTTCACTTCATCCAGAATCACTTCATCCGGTCCCATCATACCAAACCCGCTTCCATGATACTTCATGAAAAAATCCAATCCGGCAACGGTATAGGTTTTAGACAGATCAAGCGGTTCATCTCCTACCATGACATTCTTCACACGGTATTCTCCATCGACTGAGGCAAACAGACCATCTGATGTAATAGAGATCGATGAAGGAATATCCGCATGGATTTCATAGGTAAGTCCAGATGGATGCAGGAATGCACCAGTCTGACCAGGTACGGAACGTGCGCCCCATTCCAGAGCATCCAGAATCTGCTGACCGCTCAGCTTACTGACACAAATCTGATTGGAGAACGGGAATACGTTAATGATATCAGCATACGTAATCGTCCCGGCAGAAATCTCATCCCGGATGCCTCCGCCATTGGCAAATGCAATATCAGTTCCTGTTTCAGATCGTATCGCATCCGCCGCGAGATCCCCAAGATTTGTTTCCTGACAGCGGACAATACGTAAAGGAGCACCATTTGATTCTGTTTTTTCCGGATCATTTGCGACAAGCGCATATTCCGTTTTTCCAATTTCACGCGCCATTGTCTTCTCAAGATCATTCTGAAGTTCAGCAACCGGCTCGCTTAGTTCATTCTCCAGGCCAAACAGTTCTGCCGCTGTGACATCACTGTTTAAGGAATAGAGTCCGGTTGTAATTGCGCCGGATTTGCCATCGATACGAACATAGCCGATTGCCTGCAGTTTTGTACCGCAGGCGCTGCGATATACCGACTCTCCGTCCTTATTTTTCATAACGACCTGGTCCGTGTCATGACTGTGACCGTCAAGCACAACATCAATACCGCTGGTATGTTCAATCAGATTCTGGAAATTAAAAGGCTCAACGATTTCCTCGTTGCCTATATGACTCATCACAATGACATAATCCACTCCCTGTTCACGAACTTCATCCACATTTTTCTGAATCGTCTGCCAGAGCAGATCACCGGTATCATCCTGCATGAAGCTATAAACAATTTCACCCGTTTCATCCATGAAGTTTGCCGGAGAAGAGGAAGTCAGCGTTTTTGGGGTTGTCACACCAATAAAGGCAATCTTCTTTCCGCTTACTTCCTTAATAATATATGGGTCTAACAGCAGTTTCCCATCTTGATTGAAGTTACAGCTGATATACGGAAACTCTGCCTGTTCTGTCAGCTCCAGAAATGTTTCCATGCCATAGTCAAACTCATGATTGCCTGGTATCGCGGCATCATAGTGAAGGTCATTCATTAACGTAATGATGGCAGAGCCTTTGGTCAGTGTTCCAACGATATCGCCCTGTATGACATCTCCATCATCTACCAGAAGTGTTCTGACACCTTTCCGCTCAAGCACCTCTCTGATCTGCTGCAGACCAACCACGCCAAATCCCTCATTGACGCCGCAATGCATGTCACTGGTAAATAAAATCTCAATATCTCCCGCTTCTGAAATTTCCTTCTCTTCCGGTTCTTCTTCCACCAGTACTGCAGCTTCTTCCAAAGGTTTTTCTGACGCCGGCTGTTCTGGGACAACAGCGGTACAGCCTGTCAGAAAGAGACTCAGTATAGCGATTGCTTTAGATAACTGTTTTTGGATTGAATTCATAGATCTGATTCCTTTTTTTCTAGGTTCGAGAAAGAGCATATCACCTTTTTCTGTGACCGCGCACAAGATTCGTTTCCGCCAGGTTTTTGATTCAGTTATTTGCGTTGAGAATTGCATGCAGTCCATCTGTAAACTCCCGATAATGTTTTGGAAAGTTCGCAGACCCTTTTGCGCTGATTTTCTGAGTTTCATTTACAGTCGCATTCAGAGTAAACATAATTCCGTCTTGGACATGTTTTGGATGCGGGCCATCAAACCCATCCCAGGAAAGCAGATCACAATCATTCAGCAATTTCAGCACTGTTTCTTCCTCACAGACGGCACGTTTTTCAAGTATGCGCTGTGTATCCTCTCCCGCGTAGCCTATCCGGTAATGTGAGAGTTCTGCCTTTTTTCCATTCATTCGCAGTTCATCTTCCGCCATGCCTCGCATACCGCCGGTTTTGAGTACTACAACCTGAAATGAGGTAATTTGTTTCTTCTGTTTTGGTTTTCCAAATAGGTCCATAATGCATTGTCCTTTCCATCTAATCATAGCATCCCAGTTCCCCATAACTGCGACTTGATCCCCTTATCATCCGTTTCTATAAAAATAGTTACTGCTGTGGACTAAATGGA
>JAFWJY010000303.1 GCA_017514525.1 Solobacterium sp.
ACAGTGATGACCTCACGCTCAGTAGGCAGCGGAACAGGTCCAACGATTTTCTTCGCGCCATGGTTTTCAGCTGTCTTGACGATCTTCTCGCTTGCAGCGTCCAGGCTCCTGTTCTCGTCAGCCTTCAGACGAATTCTTACAGAATTTTTTGCCATGAAATTTTCCTCCTTTATTTCACTCCGACTTCCTGTGTCGGATCGCTCGGTGTGAGTTCCCCGGTTATCACGCCTAGGAATGACAACGCTTATCAGCGTGCCGGCAATCTCCCACGTCTACGCGAGTGCCTCACAATAGTAGCACCGCAAAAAAGGCTTTGCAAGCATTATTTTTAACATTTTTTAAGTTTTTTCCGAGGGGTCAGATTCAGGGTATTTTCCACCAGTTTTTACCCAAAATCAGTTTCCTGTCCAACCAAATGACAGAAATTTTCATGATTTTTGTCCCGAAAGCGATTACATTTTCTGATTTCTGCCGTTGCACTCTGTCTTTTTAAATAGTATTTATTACGTAGAACGAACCGCGCAGAGGAACAGATATGCAGAAACTATCTAAACTATTACTTATGATTTCCCTGTTACTGCCTTTATCTTCCTGCAAACCGCAAACTTCCGAGGCAGAACCGGAACCTTCCCCGCTGGTTGGTGAATATAAGCTGGTCGAGCTGGTGGACGCTGCAGGTGAAGATTCCAGCACGCTGATTGACCACGTACGGGAACAGGGCTATGAAGTAAGCCTTTCTTTAAATGAAGATGGTACCGGTACCATGGTTATGTTTACATCTGCACATGATCTTACCTGGACAGATACCGAAGTGGTGATTAACGGCGATACCATGAACCTTGCCTATGATCAGGGAACACTTACCATTTCCGGTAAGGATGGACCTGGAAAAATGGTTTTTCAAGCCTTGAACTGAACGGCTCAGGGACGTGACAGGCTGACCGCCTGTTTTTCTTTACCATTTTCGGCATTGCCACGAACGGTAATTCGCATGCATGTAGAGTATTTGCCTTTTATAATTTTTTATAGATAACGAATGGAGGCTGGCAATGAAACTCATTTCTCAGGCAGGCTGCGCAATGCTGCTGGCGTCTTTTCTTTTACTATTTGGATGCGGAACTGTTGATACTTCCGTTGACGATACGCCCGACGAACTGCCAATCAGTGATTTTTTAAGTATGGATTTTTCCGTATGGAATCTGAATCCGCCGAAGGAGATTCAGTATGTTCGGCAGGAGGAAGCTTCAGAAGAAGTGACAATTACCGATCCTGAAACAATCCGTAACGTGATTCAAGCATTGCAGAATATTACGGTCGGTGAAGAGGAGCGGATGCGGTATACCGATTCCGACGCATTTATTACATTTGTCTTCCCGGAAGACAAACAGATCACTGTTTCATTCGAACATGGCAATCTCATGATTGGGGACAAGCTGTATAAAGCAGGCAACACTGGCCCTTTGTTCACCATTTTGAACGAAGCGCTTGAAGCCACTTATGAGACAAACGGGTAAAACATTATGAAATTCAAGGACTATCTCCAAAAAGATCTGGAACGAGTTGGCTGTTCACTGAGTGAACTCTCAAAGGCTTCCGGACTCTCCAGCGCTGTTCTCTCCCGCTATCGCAGCGGCGAACGCACACCGCGAAAAGACAGTGACCTTCTGATACAGCTTTGTAATGGAATCAGCGATCTTGAAGTTCAGGCTGGGCTTCCGTCTAATCGGAAAACCCGCTTGTCCCTGTATAAGGCATCCCTCACGGAAGATCTCACACTGCATTATGACCGGTTTGATCAGTTGCTGCGTCTTCTTCATGTATCCATGAAGGATCTTTCCCACGAGCTGAACTATGATGCGTCTTATCTTTCCCGTATTCGTTCCGGAAAACGGTCCCCTGCCGATTCAGAACTGTTTGCCGCAAACGTAACGCGATTCTTTATTCGTACCGCCACACCAAAAGAACTGAAAGAGATTGGAATCCTGATTCAGGAAAAGAATCCGGATCGGCTGGATAGCGCGCTGAAAAACTGGCTGCTTTACAAACAGGAATTCCAGAACGAACCGCTTGAAAGTTTTCTGGAAAAACTGGACAGCTTTAATCTTGATGAATTCATTCGCTTATTACGCGTTAGCGATGTGTCGTTATCTGACAATCCGATTCCACTGCCGGTTGACCGCAAATATCAGGGCACACTTCAGATGCGTCAGGGAGAACTGGATTTCTTCCTCCTGACCACACAGACACAGCGCGGTGGTTCCATCTTTATGTGCAATGATATGCCGATTGAAGAAATGGCTGCAGATACCAATTTCGCACAGATGTGGATGGGGATGGTTGCGGCATGTCTGAAAAACGGCATCAGTCTCAACATGATTCATGACGTCAATCGCTCATTCAATGAAATGATGATTGGCCTGCAGGCATGGATCCCGGTATACATGACTGGTCAGATCACCCCGTACTACATTCCAAATACAGACAACTCTGTATACCATCACTGTCTGTATTTATCTAACGCAGCAGCTCTTTCAGGAGAGTGCATTCACGGATTCCACGATCACGGTTTCTACCATCTGACTTCCGATGCTGATGAACTGGCTTATTATTCCCGACGCGCTGCAGACATCCTCTCGCACGCCAAGCCGTTAATGAGCATCTATCGCGAGGCGCAGTTCAAAGAATTTGATCAGTTTCGAAATGCCGAGTTTCAGATGCCCGGCAATCGCGTCATTTCCTCCGCGGTCCCGCCATTATCTACACTGACTAATGATCTGCTTAAGGAAATTCTGAAAGCGAATGGTATTTCCAACAATCTGTATCATTCCATTGAACAGGCCCGAAAAAAAGAGCTGGCTGATCTTAACCGCTCCCTTCGCAAAGGTATGATTTATATGCGGATCCCAACTCTTTCCAAAGCGGAATTCAATTCTTATACACCACTGATCAAACTCGCTTCCATGTTTCAGAACATCGAAGTTCCATATACCTGGGAAACCTACCAGAAACACATTCAGCTGACAAAAGACTTTGCGGAAACCACGCCGGAATTTGATCTCTCCTTTGATCAGCGCACTGCATTCCGAAACATTACAGTCTATCTGCGGGAGGATCAGGTTGCCATTATCCTGAAACACAAGTCACCCGAAATCGCATTTGTCATCACACATCCGAAGATGATAAATGCACTCCAGCAGTTTAATGCGCCATTCTTTGAAGATGAATGAATCGAGCAGATGCCCGATTCATTTTTTTATTCCATTGTTCTTGTGGCTTCCCGAAACCGGATTGAAATGGCCGGGTTCTCTTCTGCCGCATAGCCTAATGCCAGCAGAACTTTATAGGCATATTCATTCGCACAGATCTTCTGGATCGTCCCCGGCGTCAGAATGAAGACGGTTTCTTCTTCTACTTCAGACAATGAATCACGTAGCGCATCCAGGTTGGAACATGCGTTTTTCTCTTCGAAGGAAAAGAGTTCCTTCATATAAGTATTCATATCTTCTTTGGTCTGTATCCGTTCCGGACGCAGAATAATACGTTTCGCCATATTTATTCCTCTCCGTAAAGCAGCTCAAACGAGTCATAATGGTCATCGGTATAGTAGATCAGCTTTCCTTCTACACTGTATACAATGCGTTTTCTGCCGCGTGTTTTATCGGTTGAATTGATTGTATCAATGTCACATTCCTTGTAGGAATACTGTTCCGGCAACTCGCCTTCCAGGTTCTGGAAAGGACCTCCGCCAATCGCTTTTCCTTCTAAGATCCTGGACAGCCGGCCGCTTTTCCAGCCATGTTTTCTGGCCTGAGATTTGGTCATGTAGTTATTTGGAAGATGCCAGTATATCGAAATATATTCTGCGACACATGCCTTATCATCGCACTCTGTATCTTCGGAAAGCTTTGGAGCTTCTGACGGCTTTGTGTCCGGCTGCACTGTCGCAGCTGGTTCCTGCGTACTGACTGGTGAAGAAACCGGTGTTACTTCAGTTGCCGCCGGTTTTTTGGTACAGCCCGTTAACAGAAGTACACTGGCCAGCAGGATTCCTAATGTACGTTTTAGATTGTTCATGATCAAAATATTAGCATACTCTGCATATTAAGAAACGTTATTCAGCTTTTACGAAATGCGTTACGGAACCAGATTCCGGTTTCACTCAGATCTGCTTCACTCCATCCGCTCAGCTTATCACAGGAAGGTTTGAGCAACGCACTGGTTTCATTCTTATTGCATAATGACCATGCATTATAGCTCAGCCCATATTCGTTGATAAGCTTCAGCCATTCTTCAGCGCTTTCGTAATCTGCCGCACCGTTGCCAGATGCTTCTACGATACTGCATTCACTGATATATATCGGAACATTGGCGTCTAATGCTTTGCGCAGTTTGTTCCGCAGGGCATCCTTATGGGTACCGGCATAGAAATGAACGGTATACATGACATTATCATCACTCAGTTCATTGCCGATTACTTCATCGATATCCTGGCACCAGGTATTTGTGCCAACCAGAATAACCGCATCTTTATCATTGCGGCGAATCACCTGAACGATATCTTCCGCATACGGTTTGATCACACTCAGAAACGGAGACTCCTGCGGTTCATTGCAGATCTCATACAGTACATGCGTCTTATCTTTATATTTTTTGGATACCTCTGTAAAGAATGCGACTGCCTCCCCCTGATGCATGCTGGGGTTTTTATCGCTCAGAATATGCCAGTCTATGATCACATACATTCCCAGCTCTTCTGCATATGTCACGCCCTTATCAATGAGGTCCAAAAGTTCCTGCTGATTCCCACCGGTACAATAGCCTCCGCTTTCCGCGGTATACAGTGCGAGCCGGATCGTATTTGCATTCCAGTCATCCCGCAGGGTAAGAAATGCATCTCTGTTTACATACTCCGGGAACCAGGCAAGTCCATGCGTACTGACACCGCGCAGCTGTACAGGCTCCCCGGCTTCATTGCACAGTTTCCCATTCGCCACATGAAGAGAACCGATTGGTACCACAGCTGCCGGGGATGGCTCTGCTCCTGCCGGAGCAGGTGTGCTCTTCTGTTCCTTCTGAAAGGATACTTCCTCTCCATTCAGTTCAAGTGACAGCAGCGAAATCGTTTCATTGGTATCGCAGCTGGCAATCCAGCCAACATCCTTTAGTGGTTCCCCTGCAGATATGGCACGGTTGTAGTCTTCCGGTGTCAGTATCCAGGTATCATCTGCTTTTTCAATTTCCGTATTCCAGTTCTGCTGAAGCTCCGTACCATCCGGTACAGACAGTACTGC
>JAFWJY010000304.1 GCA_017514525.1 Solobacterium sp.
AGAAATGCACGAGGCATTTCATGACAAAGGCCTCGAGATCATCGATGTTCCATGCAACCAGTTTGCGGGACAGACACCGGGCACTGATGATGAAATTCATGATTTCTGCACTCTGAAGTACAATACACAGTTCCCGCAGTACAAGAAGTCTGATGTCAACGGTGAAAATGAGCTTCCGCTCTATACATACCTGAAGTCCCAGAAGGGATTTGAAGGATTCGGCAAAGGTGTCAAGGCTCTTGCGATGAGCGCCATGCTCGCCAAGATCGATAAAGACTACAAGAACAATCCAAACATTAAGTGGAACTTCACAAAGTTCGTTGTAGACCGTCAAGGCAATGTCGTTGCCCGCTTCGAGCCGACTGCTGCTATGAACGATCTCAAGAAATGTGTTGAGGGATTGCTCTGATGAAAGAACAGCTGCGTTTGAAAAACCAGCTGTGTTTCCCTCTGTATGCATGTGCAAGAAAAGTAACGGGGTTATATACCCCGTTCTTTAAACCTTTGGGAATCACCTACACCCAATACATTGTCTTTCTGGCCCTATGGGAAAAAGACAATGTACCAGTCAAAGAGTTATCTGAAACATTAATGCTGGACAGCGGCACACTGACTCCCCTGCTCAAAAAAATGGAGCAGGAAGGCTATATCAACCGCACCCGCTCCAAAGAAGATGAACGGGTTGTCCGCATCACACTTACAGAAAAGGGAAAAGCGCTGGAAGCAAAGGTTGCCGAAATACCGGGCGCCATCGGCAACTGCATCCGTTTATCACCGGAGGAAGCAAATCTGTTGTATAAATTACTTTATAAAATCATCAATCAGGAGGTTTGAAATGAGTGATGTAAGTCGTGAAAAAATCATTGTCCGCACCAGTATGGTCGGCATTGGGGTCAACGTACTGCTGGCCGCACTAAAAGGTGCCATCGGTCTTTTGACAAATTCCATCGCGGTCGTGCTGGATGCTGTAAACAATCTTTCGGATGCACTGTCTTCTCTGATTACCATCGTTGGCACACGTCTTGCCGCAAAAGCTCCGGACAAGAAACATCCGCTGGGTTATGGCCGTATTGAGTACCTCAGCGCATTGATTATTTCTGTAATCGTTCTGTATGCAGGTATTACATCGCTCATCGAATCTGTTAAAAAGATTATTCATCCGGAAACACCTGATTACAGCATTCTTTCGCTGCTCATTCTGGCAGCGGCGGTGATTGCCAAGATTCTGCTTGGCAACTACTTTAAATCCGTAGGGAAAAAGGTGAATTCCGGTTCCCTGATTGCCAGTGGATCTGATGCCCTAAACGATGCAATTCTTTCCTCTTCCGTTATCGTCTCCGCGGTTCTGTTCCTTACACTGGGACTGAAACTTGAAGCGATTGTCGGGGTTGTGATTGCCATTATGATCATCAAATCCGGGCTTGAACTGATCGGTGATACTTTGGATGAACTGCTTGGCAAACGTCCGGACAGCGAGCTGTCCAAATCTGTTAAGGCAACCGTTGCCAGCGAACCGGAAGTTCAGGGTGCCTATGATCTGGTTTTAAGCAGTTATGGTCCGGACCGTACAATTGGCAGCGTTCACATTGAAGTCCCGGATACCATGACGGCTGATCGCATTGATGCGTTGGAACGGAGAATCACTGCCAATGTGCTGGAAAAACATAATGTATTCCTCACTGGCATTTCGGTATACGCATTCAACACCTCTTCCGATGAAAGCCGCAAAATACAGGATGCCATTACTGATATGGTCATGGCGCACAAAGGTGTACTGCAGATCCATGGCTTCTACCACAATCCGGAATCCAAACTGATTCTGTTTGATACCGTACTGGATTATGCATATCAGCCAAAAGAACTGCATCGGACAATTGTCGAAGAAGTAACAAAAGCCTATCCGGATTATCACGTACAGATCACACTCGATACCGATTTCAGCGATTAGCTTTTATTTCATTTACGAAAAGAAGATGCTACCATGATAGTGTCCGTTTGAAAAAGGAGGTATCACTATGTTATCGATTATCATTTCACTCGTGATTGGCCTGATTGCAGGTTATATCGCTTCTATCGTTATGAAGCTTCGCAGCCGGGACATCGGCACAACTCTGGTAATTGGCATTATCGGTTCCATCGTTGGCGGATTCCTTGGAGGTCTGATTGGACTGTACGCAGCCTCCGGCAGTATCGGTTCCATTCTGCTTTCTGTCGCAGGCGCTTGCGTAACGATCTGGGCCTATCGCAAATTTTTCCGCAAGTAAAAAAAGGATTTCCATTCCTGTAGATTCAGGATTTGGAAATCTTTTTATTTTGTCTGTTCTTCTTTCAGCAGGTCACGGTATCGTTCCATGGCCGCATGTAATTCTTCGCTTGTTTCAAGAGTCGCGCATATTGCCCTTGTCTTTGCAGAAAATGGCATACCATCAAGATAATACGAACATAATC
>JAFWJY010000305.1 GCA_017514525.1 Solobacterium sp.
ACTGCTGTTTGTACTGCGGGCTGGCCTAGATAAAGGTATCCTTTCCGCAACGATCATTCTGATCCTGCAGGGAATCATCTTTATCTATCTGATTGACCGCATCGATACGATGTCACGGGAAGCCGCGACCGGTGTGGCTGAAGTGCTGGGCGATTCCGCAAAAGAAGCGTTCCTGTATGGCGAAGTCGGCATGATCATGTATGACGATGATTATGTTATTACCTGGATGAGCGAACTGTTTGAAGCCCGCGGCATCAACCGCATCGGCAGTAAGGTGCTCAGCTGGCTGCCGGAAGTGGATCCGCTGATCAGCGGCGGTTCCGATGAAGTCATGGTTCAGTTGGATGATCGGGTCTATGAGATCTGCCGCAGAGAGGATGAGCCGGTGCTGATCTTCCGGGATGTGACCGGAGAACACAATGCCACGCTTAACTATGAGGAAGAACGTCCGGTTGTCGGCATTGCGGTGCTCGATAACTACGAAGAATCCACTGAGTATGAAGATGATGCGACGGTTGCCAATATCAACCTTGCGGTGCGTACACCGCTGACCGATTACTGCAGCGATCACAGCATTTTGCTGAAGCGGATTTCCAATTCCCGCTATTATATGATTCTGAATGAGAAGATCTTCTCAGATCTTGCGGCGGATCATTTCTCCATTATCAATACGATCCGCAAGGCGGCGGCCAAGCAGGATATCGCGGTTACCCTGTCCCTGTCGTTTGCCCGGGGTTCCTCCAACTATACAGAACTGGATGAGATGGCTGTAAAGTTGATCGACCTTGCACAAAGCCGCGGCGGCGACCAGGCTGTTGTTCAGAAGGCAGGCGAAGACGTCAAATACTTTGGCGGATCAACGGAGGCTGCGGAAAAACGGAGCCGTGTCCGCGTTCGCGTTATGGCCAACGCCCTGCGCGGACTGATTATGCGTTCCAGCAATGTCATTATTGTCGGTCACCGCAACATGGACTTTGACTGTGTCGGTGCGGCAATCGGTGTATCCCGCTTTGCGGATGCCCTGCACAAGCAGGTATGCATTATTGGCAAGACCGGCGGAGTGGAAGAAAAGCTCAGTGCGGTATTGAAGGCCAATGAGAAAGAACTGAAAAGCGAAGTCCGCTTCGTTACGGAAAATGAGGCAATCAACCAGCTGCAGGACAATACCCTTGTCATTATGGTGGATCACCATAACAGCAAGCAGTCCAACGGCTCACGTCTGCTTGAATCGGCGAAAAAGGTGGCCATCATTGACCATCATCGCCGAAGCTCGGATATGGGCGTTCAGCCGATCCTGGTTTACATTGAAGCGGGTGCCAGCTCAACCTGTGAGCTGATCACTGAACTCTCACCGTATATTTCCAGCCGTGTGGAGATTTCCGAGCTTGACGCCAATATCATGCTGGCGGGTATGATGATCGATACCAACCGGTTCCATACCCGTACGGGCAGTCGTACATTTGACGCCGCAAGCGAGCTGCGCAAGCTTGGCGCAGATCCAATGGAAGTGGATGAGTATCTGAAGGATACCTATGATGAGTTCACCGTCAAGGCGGCATGCATGGCTGTCGCAAAGCGGCATCCGCATGGCATCCTGACCGTGCCGTATAAGGAGCGGGAACTGAGCCGTTCCGTCATGAGTCAGGTGGCAGACCGGATGCTGGCAATACAGGATGTCGAGGCAGTCTTTGTGATTGCCAATAACACCGAAGGAGAAACGAGCATTTCCGCCCGCTCCAATGGCACGGTGAATGTACAGATTATTATGGAAGCGATGAATGGCGGCGGTCATATGACAGCTGCTGCGATGCAGAAGAAACGCTGCAGTATTGATGAACTTGAGCAGGAACTGCTCAAACAGGTCGATACCTATTTCAAGGAGGTTAATCATGAAAGTGATTCTGAAGAGTGATGTAAAAAAACTCGGAAAAAAGGGTGACATCGTGGATGTCGCCGACGGATATGGCCGCAATTTTCTCATAGCCAGAGGGCTTGCGGTCGCTTCTACTGAAAAGAGCCGCGAGATTCTTGCGGAACAGAAGGAAGAAGAAAAGAAGCAGGATGATGCGAACCGGAAAGCCGCGGAAGATGTTGCGAAGGAATTCGAAAACCTGATTCTTGAATTCCATGTCAACTCCGGCAAGGATGGCCGTGTGTTTGGCTCCGTTTCAACCAAGCAGATTGCGGAGGAACTGACAAAGCGCGGCTATAAGATCGATAAGCGCAAGATCCTGGATACCGCTCCAATTGGAAGCCTTGGCGTCACCAAGGTTCGGATCGAACTGTATAAAGGGGTCATCGGCACAGTGCGTGTCAATGTAAAGGGTAACGACTGATGCCGCTGCCTTCACTTCCCTCAGCACCGGAAGCGGAAGCTTCCCTGCTGGGCACAATGATGATCTATGACGCTGCGTCCAAGACGGCGATTGAAGAGGGAATCACGGCAGATGATTTCTTCTCGGAAAACAATCGTCTGATTTTTCTTGCGATCAAGAGTCTGAATGATGAAGGGGCGGTCATTGACCCGACTTCGATTTCAACGCGCCTCAAAGATCGCGGTGATTTTGACAAAATCGGTGGTAATACCGCACTGACTACATTAATGGAATACGCCGTTACCAGTGCCAACACCAAGATGTATGTCACGATCCTCAAGGATAAGGCAATCACCCGGCGGATGATCGAAGCAGCGCGAAAGATCTCAACGGAAGGCATGGAAGGGGTGACGGATGTCAACTCTTTCCTCGATGAAGCAGAGAAGGCGGTGCTGGATATCTCACGCAACCGGCGGACCACAGAATTCCGTGACCGCCATGAACTGTTTAATTCCGTGGTGGAACAGATTCACCGCTATTCCGATCAGGGATCGGATGTCACCGGCATCCGGACCGGGTTCCGGGATCTGGATCGTCTGACGCATGGCTTTCAGCGCGGGGATCTGATCATTCTGGCGGCCCGTCCATCCATGGGTAAAACTGCAGTCGCATTGAACCTTGCGATGAATGCGGCCTCCTGTCAGCCCAATGAAGCCGTCGCAATCTTTTCTCTGGAAATGAGCGCGGAGTCACTGGCGATGCGTCTGCTCAGTGCCCGCAGCCGTGTTCCGGGTGACGCACTGCGTACTGGCCACCTGCAGGGCAATGATGACTGGAACCGCCTGAATGAAGCCAGCGCCAATCTCAAAAAGACCAAGATCTTCATCGATGACAAGTCGGCGATCAAGGTTGCGGAGATCTTCTCCAAGTGCCGGCGTCTGAAGAATGAACAGGGCCTTTCCATGGTGCTGATTGACTATATTCAGCTGATTACCGGTAATGGCGTCGGCCGCGGTGAAGTCAACCG
>JAFWJY010000306.1 GCA_017514525.1 Solobacterium sp.
ACTGACGGGTTTTGGAACTTCACGATCGATAGCTCGTTTGTAGATAATACCCAAAATCAACGTCGTAGCTAATGCTGCAATAATTCTTGTAAAATTAAAATCTTTCATCTATAACCTCCTGATGAAGCCGTTTCAGCACGTATAAAATCATAACATTACTTTTACACAGAATGTACTTCTGTAACGTTACGATTCACAAGGGGTGTGGTATGACCTGATAACGCAGCTATCCATGCAAACTGGAAGAAATAGGACACGTTCAAAGAAATTTAAACCAAAGAATTTTACACTGTGGAAAACATGCATGTACGTGTAATCAAAGATGGAACTGCGTATATAATTGAGGATAATGATGCGCTGAAATGAATCCGTACATCAGAAGACAGGTAATGGAATATGACAGTCACAGAAAAATTTCTGAACGCTCTGAAGGAAGACGAAAAACTTCGTGAATATGCATCGAAAAACGTTCCGGCACAAGGCACAGACAAGGAAAATGCTCTGGTTGCAGTTGCAAATCAGTTCGGCTATCAGATTACAAAAGAAGAACTGCTGGAAACTTTGAATGCCCGCAGAACGCAGATTGAACAATCCCGGTCAAACGCACATCAGGCTGTCAGCGAACTGTCGGAAGCAGCACTTATGGCAGTAAACGGCGGTGTATGCGACAGCAACTACTATGTGAAATGTTCCGATGAGCAGCGTCATGAGTGGTGTGAAGACACGTTTCAGGCAGGTGAATGGTGCTGGAGCACAGACTCCTGTGATAAGGTATTTACCTGTTACGGCGACTGGGCGGTCATGTAATACCGTCATCCGGAACATATTGTTTTTACCAGTCCATGGTCAGGATTCTCTGTCCCATGGACTTTTTCATTCTGAATGTGGCATCGCCATTCAATCGTCAGATGGTTTCCCCCAACAATCATTTGATTCCACTTCTTTCTCTCTTCGTTATAATCAGAATGTAAATAATGAAGGGACTCGGTGCATGCATCTTATATACCGAAGAATACTATTGATCCGTGATACATACCTGCATGATGAATAGTACATGTACATGGTGCGATAACGCAGCTGTCTAAAATAAGAAATATATGAACTATATATTGAACACAAACTACCGGCTGAGAGGTTATAGCGATCTGACAACCGGACTGCAGAATACTGAAACGATGAGCATCATATTTATCAGTCCGCAGGACTTTCAAATACTGCTGGACTGCGATGGAATTCATGACATTGATCCCGAATCGCTTACCGGGAGGTCTCGCGATTTCTTTCGATACCTGACGGAACGGAACATCATCCGGCCTGCAGTATTTGGCGACCTCCTTCTGCCAGAGCAGATGTACTACCGCTATCCTGTGAATTATCGCAGGGAATGTCAGTGGTCCATTACCGGAAACTGTAATTTTAAATGCCTTCATTGTTTCATGTCAGCACCGCATGGGAAACACGGTCATCCTACCTTTGAACAGCTGGTTTATATGGCAGACCAGCTTGCGGAATGCGGCGTTCATCAGGTAGGCATCACCGGTGGTGAGCCGCTGATCCGCGAGGATTTTCTGAAGTTGCTGGATGTGCTGAATCAACGCGAAATCCGTCTTACAACGCTGTATACCAACGGTTGGCTTGTAAATGAGAATCTTCTGGATGAGCTGGAAAAGCATTCTCTGCATCCGAGTTTTCAGCTGAGCTTTGACGGTCTGAACCAGCATGACTTCCTGCGCGGTATCGAAGGAGCGGAAGAAAAGACGCTGCAGGTGCTGAAACTGCTTCACGATTGCGGATACAATACGTCCGTTTCGACCTGCCTGCATAAAAAGAATCTTGCCGGTATACGGGAAACGGTAAACAGGATGGCAGAACTTGGAGTGTCATTCATGAAGATAAGTCCAAATATGGAACTTGGAGAATGGATGAGTCCGGAAATGAAATCCATCCATATTTCTGAAGAGGAATTTCTGGAAGCCGTCTGCAGATACATTCCCCAATACTTCGCGGATGATGCGCCGGTGGGAATTATGCTGCAGGGCGCATTCATGTTTACGAAAAAGACCGGAAAATGGGGAATTTACAATGAAATCCACTGCCCGCCTGCTGACGAAGAGTCGATGCCAAGCTGCGGCATTCTCCAAACCAGCTTTTATATGAGCGCTTCAGGGAGAATTCTTCCATGCATGGGCATGGATGATACTTCCGTTTCAGAAGAATTCCGTACAGTATTTGAATCTCCGTTGAAGGATATCCTGTCATCACCGGAATATCAAAAACGGATCAACGTATCGGTCAAGGATGTCCGTGATGCCAATCCAAAGTGTCGGGAGTGCCGGTTTGTAGACCGCTGTATCGGCGGGTGTCGTGAACATGCGCTTCTCGAAAGCAATCATTACTACGGCATCGCGGAGAGTCTGTGCCGTTTCTTTGAGGGTGGCTGGGACGAAAAAATCAGGGCCGTTGCAGAACCTGCATACCAGGAATACTTATCACGTCATCCGGAACTGAAAAACCGGACATCGAAAAATGAAGAATCCGAAGATAAGAAGGAAGAGCGTTCCATACTGTGCTGAAATCCATTCAGATCACAGATCATGATTATTTTCATAGGTTCGAACATTTAACCTGTGTGCTTCTTGCCTTTTTCGTTTTTTCTGCATTCTTTGTTTCACATTTACAGGTAAGAAAGAGTATGATTGTGATGTTGTTTTAATGGGATTTTAATCATATGTCTGAACAGAAAAAGCCAACATTCTTTGAAAAACTTCATACCGAACGCTATACCTGGCACGACTTCTTTCTCGTTCCGGTAGTAATCGTAATTCTGTTTCTTTTCCTGGAACAGATTCTCGGTGAAGTTCTTATGATTCCGCTCAAGGCCATACTGGATACGAACGATTCCTTTATTCAGATCTTCCTGCAGTATTTTTCCACGATCGGATGCTGGATTGTTTATCTTGTTTATATTTCAGTTTCAAAATTTAACCGGCCGATTCTCAGTGCCCTATCACCAAAAGCCAAGGGCAATACCTGGAAGCTGTTACTGCTGGGACTGGTAGTTGGATTTGCCCAGAATGCGTTATGCATCTTCAGCGCAATCCTTCATGGAGATATCTTCCTCAGCTATGACAAATTTGAATTCTTCAAACTGTTACTGCTGTTATTCGCTGTATTCGTACAGTCTTCTTCCGAAGAGCTGATCTGCCGTGGGTTCCTGTACCAGCGCTTACGCAGAGGCTACCGCAATCCATGGATTGCGATTATCGGCAACTCTGTCATCTTTGCGGCGCTGCACATCTTCAACCCAGGTCTTACATTCCTGTCTTTTGCGAGCATCATCATCGTTGCAATATTCTATTCCCTGGTTGTTTATTACTTTGACAGCATTTGGTTCACAATGGCTGCACATGCCGCATGGAACTTCACACAGAACATTCTGTTCGGACTTCCCAACAGCGGTATTGTCTCTTCCTATTCCTATATGAATCTGGATGCCAGCACCGCGCGGAACAGCTTCTTCTACGATGTGAAATTTGGTGTGGAAGGAACAGTTCTTGCCTGCTTATTACTGCTGGTATGCTGTGTTTTGACCTGGTGGATGGGTAAGAAATACAACCGTCCGTCCCTGGATGTCTGGGCAGAAGCAGAGCTGAAGAAGGCATAATCTGATCTATCAAAACTTTATAAAAAGACGATTCTGTACACTATTGGAATCGTCTTTTTATAATTCCTTTTTCAGCAATCCTTTGATGCAGGCCAGTGCTTCCCGAAGTGTGTAGTCCGGTACATAGAACCAGACGGAACCAGATGGAATACCGAAGGCATTGGGAAGACCCTGTTTTTTTGCGATGGCCACACTGCGAAACAGGTGGTAGTCGCTTGTCACAATACCGACCGGCTGTTTCAGATCGGAAATCATTGGCAGACTGTTGCGAATATTTTCAGATGTTGAAACAGACGCACCTTCCTGCAGGATGCGTTCTTCTGCTATTCCTGTTGCTTTTATTTCCCGGGCAAATTGTTCTGCCTCCGTACAGGGTTCATCGCTTCCCTGTCCCCCGCAGCAGATAACCTTGGCATCCGGCATATGCCGAAGGTAGCTTGCGGCTGCCTGGGCACGCATATGAAACCCTCTGCTTCCAATCTTGCAGCCAAGCACCAGAATGACATCGGCTGCTTTTCCCATCCCATTGCGTATCGTTAACAGGTTGAGAATGCTCATGCAGGTTATTAACAGCAGGATGCCGATTGCCGCAAGGACGAATATCGTTCTGATCCATTTTGGAATACCTGGAACAACCGCACAAAGCAGTAACCCGCCTCCAACGAGAAACCACACAATCCGATACCATTGGATGCGTTCCAGTATACAGAGACTGATTCCGTATCCCAGAAACAGAATACCGATGAGAAGCATTTCTTATTGAATACCCGCAGCTGTAATCACTGCCATGGTATAGACTTCCTGTGCATTACAGGAACGGGACAGACCATTTACCTTGTAGTTCAGACCTAACAGAATCGGTCCGTATACATTAAAATTGCCCAGGTGTGCCGCAATCTTATAACCGATATTTCCACTCATGACATCCGGGAAGATAAAGGTATTGGCATAGCCGGCAACCTTGGAATCGGGATACTTCAGGGATGCGACTTTTGGCGATACCGCCGCATCCATCTGCATCTCTCCTTCAATCAGTTCATTCGGATATGCCTGCTTGGCTTTCTCAGCAGCCTTATGCATCTTTTCCACGGATTCTCCTTTACCGGACCCATTTGTGGAATAGCTCAAAAACGCAACCTTCGGTACCAGTCCAAATGCCTTGGCACAGGAAATGATATCTCCGCAGATCTTAACCAGTTCAAATTCCGATGGATTCACATTAATGGCACAGTCGCCCATGATTAATGTGGTGCTGTCACCTGTCGCATTTTCACGATCCAGTACATAGCAGGAACTGATCAGTGAGCTTCCAACATCATTTCTTAACAGCTGCAGTGCCGGCAGCAGCGTGTCATTGGCGTTGTAGGTAGCTCCGGATAACATACTGTCTGCTTCCCCCATGCGCACAAGCATACTGCCAAAGTAATTCGGATGCAGAAGCTGAACGCGGGCTTTGTCTTCTGTCATACCGCGGTGTGCACGCAGTCTGACAAATTCGTTCACCATTTCATCAAACCGTTCATACTTCTGCGGGTCAATGATTCTGGCACCGCGGATATTAAAGCCTGCGTCTTCCGCTGCGGCATTGATTTCCTCTTCTTTTCCAAGCAGGATCGGAAAGAGAAAGTTAGCTGCCAGCAGACGCGAGGTTGCCTCAAGAATCCGGGGATCACTTCCTTCCGGGAAGATAATTGTCTTTGGATTCGAGCGAAGCTTGTTTTCAAACATTTCAAGGATATTCATATTGATTTTTTCTCCTACTGATTATGCAAACGCATCCGAATGATCTGCACGGATGTTTCATTCACTCTTACGATTGGTTTTACAACTCCCTCATAGTTGATGCCATTTGGTATATATTCCGGTTCAAAGCAGACCGCACAGTGCGGACGATATGTTCTGCCCTGTTTTCCTCCTTCTTGATTCAGGAAGTTTGCGGTATAAACATGCATACCGGGAAGATTGGATTCAATCAGCAGAGTTGTCGTTCCTGCAGTACATTCCGCAAATAACCGGAGCCCTTCTCCATCTACCGCAAAGTGATGATCATAACCTCTGTTGGCTCTTAACTGCGGATCATCCGCATTGATATCCTTACCCAGTGCCTTGGCAGTACGGAAATCAAACGGTGTGCCTTCTACCGGCAGCAGCGGCAATTGCGAAATACCGTCTTCTGAATCAATCGCATACTGCTGTGCAGGGATACGCACCACATGATTTTCAATACTGTCGCTTCCACCCAGGTTGTAATAATTATGATTGGTCATCGCAAAGATCGTATCCTGATCGATTGCCCTGCCTTCGGCCTTCATCTCAATACCATCTTCCAGCAGGGTATAGGTAACTGTGACATCCAGACTGCCAGGATACCCTTCTTCTCCATCCGGGCTAACACGGTGGAAGATAACTGAAGTATCTGTTTCTGTTGTGTCATACATGACTCTGTCAAACCCCGTGCTTCCCCCATGAATACTGTTTTTCCCACTGTTTTTTTCCAGATGCCAGATTTTTCCATTTAATTCAAATTCCGCATTTTTTGTCCGATTTGCGGTACGTCCGATAAATCCGCCAAGGTGAGAATCATGGTTGATATAACCTTCAATACTGTCAAATCCCAGCAGGATATCCACACCGGTCTGTTTGTTGATCAGAGATACCATGGTAGCGCCATAATCCGAGAATGACGCCTGAATCTGATCATTTTCCAGCGTGTATAGGAAAACCTCCTCTCCCTGCTCATTTTTTCCAAAGAGTCGTTTTGACATATTCAATGCCTCCTGTATCAAATACTGTTTTCACTTTAGCACACCGCTACTCATTCCTCGCAGTAAATTCATAAAAAACGGTGTTGTTATGCGCGGAATGGTTGATCCGGGGCCTGTCAAGTAGACACCCAAAATATCTAAAGTAATGCCTGCCCAATCGGAATTGATCCGGTTGGGTCTTTTGATGCGTTCAATTCTGCTAAATGCTGTTTATAGTTTTGAATCCTGCGGTTGATCGGAATCGGATAAAGTTTTGGCGCATCGGCTTGTAATGCCTCAGTACGGACTTCCATCGGTGTTTTGGAATCAAACCGTTCCTGATATCGCTCGTTGTTGTAGAAATTGATATATTTATCAATCGCCTCGATCAGAGATGCTCTGTCGTAATACTCAAATAGTTTTGGCATCTCAGTCTTTATGATTCCCCAAAATGCCTCCTGCGGTCCGTTGTCGATACAGCAGGCTACTCTGGACATGGATTGTGTCATAGCTTGTTCTGAAAGTATGTTTCGGAACTTAGGACTTGTGTACTGGAATCCTCTGTCGCTGTGGAAGAGCGGATGTGCATCCGGATTGGCCGCAACTGCCTGTCTGAATGTATCGAATACAAGAAGATTGTCATTGTGTTCACTTACAGCCCAGGTGACGACAGACCTGTCATATAGATCCATAAATGCGCTGAGATAAAGCTTACTGCTTTCCCCGGGAATCTTGAACTCCGTGACATCCGTTGTCCATTTTTCATTCGGCGCAGATGCCTCGAAATTCCGTTTGAGCAGATTGTCTGCCTTTGGATCTTTCTTATTGCTTACAGTGCAGCATTTTCTTACTCTGCGGATCGAAGAGTGAATGCCAAGGATCCCCATGATCCTGCGTATCCGTTTGGGTCTGTAATCCGTTCCTTCGCGTCTGTTTAGGAAGATTGTCATGCGCCGATATCCAAGGATACCGGCATAGCGTTCATGGTATTCTTTGATCTTTTCCGCGATTTCCATGTCTTCCAGCTCTTTAGCAGGAATCTTTCTGTTCAGCCATTTGTAATAGGATGCACGGCTTATGTTCAGGGTTTTGCACATCCAGTTGATACTATAGCTTTCCTGTTCGTGCAATTCTTTGATCGCCAGATACTTTATTTCATTTTTCGCTTTTGAAAAGATCGCCTCCTTTCGATTTCCTCGACTTTTTTTAACAGTACCGCCTCCATCTCAAGCTCTCTGATCTTCGCCTCAAGGATCTTGTTCTGCCGCCGCAGTTTCTCAACTTCCGTGAGTTCTGATTCTTCCTTGCGCTTGCCGCGCTTGTCGGTAAGACCGTCTGAGCCTTTCTCAAGGTACTTCTGTACCCAGCCGTATACCTGGCTGTATGAGACGTCATAGACTGCTGCAGTATTCTTGTAATCCTTATTGTGATCAATACAGTACTTAACGATTTCTTCGCGCTCTTCCTGCGTTGTCTTCTTCCGATGTGCCATTTTCTTATAGACCTCCGGCCTGGGAATATAGTCCTCAAGCTCTTTAAGGTCATTATACTTGGCGATCCACTTCCTCAATGTATGGTCACCAGGTATTTGATATTTATTGCATATGTCGTCTAAAGATCCGTTTCCCGCTAAATATTCTTCTACTGCATTGATCTTGAACTCTTTGGTATATGAACTGTTTTTCAGTTTTGGCATTAATGCCTTCGGACCGCATGAACGATATTTATATGTCCATCTAAGAACAGTCGTGTTGCCTCCGGTTCCCAGGTTCAACCGTTTCGCAATTTCTCTGGCTGACGCCGTTCCATTCAAATAGTCCTCACATGCCTTGATCTTGTCTTCATAGGAAACCTTTAATTTTCTTCCCATGATAAAATCCCACCTCCATAGATACACGTTTTCTATTTTTCGTGTGTCTACTTTGGCGGAATCATATCAGGTGATTGGTTTCCCTGTTTGCGATTTTTTTGTGTATAACATACTTCAAAATATGTATGAAACTGCCTGATTATGTATGTTTTCCACTAGCTTTTCACAAATTCATCATATTAGTTTTCCACAATTGTGGAAAATTGTGCGTATTTTAAATTTCCGCATAATTATGCCATTTTCTGATGTTGATAACTGATGTGGTTTCGTTCTTCTTCCTTCATTTTTCAACAATATCCACGTGTTTTTCGGGTGTTGAAAAGTTATTCACATTTTTCTCCACTTTAAAATTTGTTGAAAACGGTGGAAAACTCCTAAAAATGCCCTGTTATCATGGTTTTCTATTATCACCTATGTGTATAAATTTTTTTACCACAATTTTCATGTGGATTTTCATAAATACCCGCCATAAAATTGGAGTACACGCTTACGAGGTTTTTACTTTTATGACGTTACGAAGAGATCAGTATCTGACCGCGGTCTGGGATCAGCTGCTTGAATATTTAGTAAATAACGGAAAAATTGATTCTGCTTTATTGGAAACATTTTTCCGGCCTTCCTATCTGGAAGAATTAAATGACCATAAAGCAATTGTTATTACACAAAGTATTATTGCCAAACAGGTAATGAGCCAGGATGGGGACATGATCAGTGCTGCCCTGATGGACTTGAATTATTCGGATCATCCGTTGGTTGTGGAATTCATGCAGGAAGATGAATTTGCCAACCGCAGACGCACCGAATCCCTGAATCCGGCATTTGTGATGGACACCGAGTTTTCCTCCATGCCGATTCAGCCGGAGCGTACGTTTGAAAACTTTGTCGTAGGTGACTGCAACCGCGAAAGCCATGCGGCTTCCCTTGCCTGCGCCTGCAATCCCGGCAAGTATTTCAATCCATTATTCATCTTTGGAAATTCCGGTCTGGGCAAAACACATCTGTTAATGGCCATCGGAAACTATGTGAAGAAAAACTATCCGGATAAGAATGTTTATTATATTGAGTCTCTGAAGTTTGTGGATAAAGTCATCAAGGCAATTCAGAACAATAAGATTGATGCCTTCAAACAGTATATTTCCTCCATGGATGTATTACTGGTGGATGATATTCAGTTTTTAGCCGGTAAGGAAAAGAGTCATGAAATCTTCTTTTCCATCTATAACGAACTCGTAAATAATCACAAACAGATCTGCATTGCCTCTGATCGTCAGCCAAAGGAAATCAAAGGTCTGGAAGAACGACTGATCAGCCGCTTTTCCAGCGGCCTTCCGGTTGGCATCGATTCTCCGGAATTTGAGACCAGCAAAGCCATCCTGCAGATGAAAATCAAGAACAGCGGGAATGATATTGAAGATGTGGAAGATGAAGCTCTTACCTACATCGCTTCCAACTTTTCCGGTAATGTCAGAGATCTGGAAGGTGCCTGGAACCGGGTGCTCTTCTATGCCATCATGTTTCAGAAAGATACTGGTGTCATCAAGTTTGAGACTGTTGTGAATGCCTTAAAGAATCAGGCTGTTGTCTCCGACAAGACCGGTTTATCCCCGGTTAAGATCATTAAAACCGTCGCGGATTACTATGGTCTTACCAAACAGCAGATTACCGGCAAGACCCGCACCAAGAATATTTCCAGTGCCCGTCATATCTCCATTTATCTCTGCCGGAAACTGCTTGATCTTTCCTATATGAAGATTGGTGATGAATTTGGCGGCCGCGATCATACCACTGTGATTTCTGCCTGTTCCAAAGTGGAAAATCAGATCAAGAGTGATGTCAATCTTGCGACTGCTGTAAACGAAATTGAAAAGCTGCTTGTCAGCTGATTATCCACTGCTTTCTCCTTTTAACTCACAGGGGGGAATGCTAAAATAAACGCATGGTTCAGCAGATATTCTGAGTTTTCCACAATATCCACTGTCCTAATAGTAATGAACAGAAAAAGAATACACACACGGAGGATCCTGTATGAACTTCAAAATCAATAAACAGAAATTCTATGAAGCCCTGAGCATTTCATCCCGGGCAATCTCATCCAACTCACCAATACCAATTCTTTCCGGTATCAAGATCGAAGTAGCGAATGATACGCTGACGCTTACTTCCAGTGACGCAAACTTATCGATTGAGGTTACCCTTTCCAACGCAATTGATGAAACAACCGGATTAACGATTGTGGAAGAAGGAACCATTATTATAGATGCCCGTTATTTGCTTGATATTGTTAAAAAGATCGACAGCACGGAAATCTCCATTGAGATTCTCGATGGCACACTGACCCACTTCAGCGGAGAAAAAGCAGAATTCAAAATCAACGGATACAGACCTTCCGATTATCCATACATTGACTTCAATGAGCCTTCCACTCACCTCACACTGTCTTATGATGTATTAAACAACATTATCAGCAGTACCGTATTTGCGTCCTCTGCCAAAGAGACAAGACCGGTACTCACCGGTGTCAATGTGACATCTGATAAAACAGCGGTTACCTTCACCGCAACCGACAGCTTCCGTCTGGCCCGTAAGATTGTCAAAATGGAAACCGATCCGTTTTCCGTTACAATTCCTTCCAAATGCCTCAACGAAGTACGTTCCATCTTCAATTCCACTGATACGATCAACATCTCCCTCAGTGAAAAGATGATTCAGTTCCGTACCGGCAATGTGATTCTGCAGTCAACACTGCTGGAAGGAAGCTATCCAGAAACCAACCGTCTGATTCCAACCGCATTCAACAACACCATGATCATCAACCGCAGATCTCTGATTTCTGCGATTGACCGTTCTTCCTTTATCAAAACCGACAACATGACCATCATCCGTATGGAAATCAATGCGGCAGATGATATTCTGGTATCTTCCAAATCACAGGAGATCGGTGAATACAACGAATCACTGACTGCAGAAAGCTATGAGGGACTGCCGATTGATATCAGCTTCTCTGGAAACTATCTGTCAGATGCCTTAAAGGCGCTGACAACCGATACGGTTAAGATGCAGTTTACGGAAAACATGAAGCCGTTCATTATCACAAACAACAATGAAGATGACAGTATTCTGCAGCTGGTGCTTCCAGTCAGAACTTATAACTGATTTTTACGGATAAAATCCGATAAAACTACCATCAAAACAGCTTCTGAAAACCACTGAAAAAAGAGGTAAAAACAAGACCTCTTTTTTTTGCTTAAAAAGCGTTAAAAACCGCGAATTTATGCGGGTTTTGTGATATAATTTCAAAGGTTCGAAACGGGGTGATTTCTATGCCAAAAATCAGTACTGAATTCATCCGGCTGGAACAGTTTCTGAAGCTGTGTGATATCGTCGCTACCGGCGGTCAGGCAAAGCAGATGATTCTTGACGGTCAGGTGATGGTAAATGAAGAACCGGAACTGCGCCGGGGCAGGAAATTATACCCTGGGGATGTGGTAACCGTGGAAGGAAAACGACTGAACGTAGAATGATCGTTACAGATCTCAGACTTCGTAATTTTCGCAATTACGAACAGGTACAGGTGCATTTTTCACCCGGCATCAATATGATTACCGGCAGAAATGCACAGGGTAAGACGAATCTTCTGGAAAGCCTTGTTTATCTTTCGCTTACGCGTTCGTTTCGAATTAGCAATGATTCAGCATTGATTCGCAATGACTGTGAATTTGCCCGTGCCGGATGTACGGTCCAGGAAGCTGGCCGTGAGTTCCAGCTCGATGCGATTATCCACAACAAGGGAAAAACCCTTTCGGTTAATCGCGGTACCGTCAGGCGAACCAGTGAATTCGTGGGAAAACTGAATACGGTTTTATTTTCTCCGGATGATCTCGGAATCTTCCTTGATGCGCCGCGGGAAAGAAGGAGACTTCTTGACCAGGAAATCACCAAGGTATCATCCGGCTATCTTTTTGCCCTTCAGAATTACCGCAGTCTGCTTAAAGACCGCAATGCGCTGTTAAAACAGCACAGCCGGGATGACAGTTATATGGCAATCCTGGAAGAGCGCATGATCGAACAGAGTGAGACGGTAATCAGCGGGCGAAGAGCGTTCATTGAACGGATCAACCGGTATCTGCCGGATACCTATCGTTCGCTTTCCGAAGAACCATCCGAAGTAAAACTGGTATATCAGTCCTGCATCCCGATTGACAATGACATCAAATCTTCCATGAAGATCATGTATGACATGTCCCGGGAAAAAGATTATGAGTTTCGAACCACAAATAACGGAATCCATCGGGAGGACATCATCTTTACGATGAATGGGGAAAATGTGATCAGCTGTGCCAGTCAGGGACAGAAGCGCATGATCCTGCTGGCATTCAAACTGGCAATTCTTCACTACATTGAAGAAGTCAGTCACAAGACAGCAGTCTTACTGCTGGATGATGTGCTTTCAGAACTGGATCACAACCGTCAACAGAAACTGATGCGGATGATACAGAAACCATATCAGTGCATTATTACAGGAACGGAACTGCCGGACTTTCTGAAACAGGAAGCAATCACGGAATTCCGCATTGAACATGGAAACGTCATACAGGGAGGCAACACATGAGTGAAGAAGAAAAGAACGAACTGAATGAAGTAAGCACAGATCAGTTTGATATTCATGTCGATCATGAATACAGCGACAGTGACATTCAGGTACTGGATGGTCTGGAAGCTGTACGCAAGCGCCCTGGTATGTATATCGCAAGTACCAGTGCCAAGGGTCTGCATCATCTGGTCTGGGAAATCGTCGACAACGGCATTGATGAGGCAATGGCCGGTTATGCGGATACCGTAAAGGTAACGGTAGACAAGGAAAACATTATTACCGTTGAAGATAACGGACGCGGTATGCCAACCGGTGTCAATGAGAAAACCGGCAAATCCACCATTGAAACAATCTTTACTGTCCTGCATGCCGGCGGTAAGTTCGGAGGCGGAGCCTATAAGGTATCCGGCGGTCTTCATGGCGTTGGTGCCTCGGTTGTCAACGCATTGTCCGAGTGGCTGGAAGTAACGGTTTTCCATGAAGGAAAAGCATACTTTGTACGGTTTGAAAACGGCGGACATGCGGTAGAACCGTTAAAGGTGATCAGCGATTGTGATCCGCAGAAACATGGATCTCTGATTCGCTTTAAAGCTGACCCGTTAATCTTTACCGAAACAACGATCTATGATCATGACACGCTGCGTGACCGTCTGAGACAGCTGGCCTTTTTGAACAAAGGCATTCACATGGAATTCCATGATGAGCGGGAAGAAGATGAAAACCGCAGAAGCCATACCTTCTTCTATGAAGGAGGCTTAAAGGAATACGTAAAGTATCTGAACAAGCATCGTACGGTGATTCACGAAGATGTCATCTACTGTGAAGGACATGAACAGGGCATTGAGGCAGAAGTAGCGGTACAGTACAACGATGGATATCAGCCTAACGTTTATACCTTCTGCAACAATATCAATACCGTAGAAGGCGGAACGCATCTGGAGGGCTTCAACATGGCACTTAACCGTGTCATTAACAAATACGCCAGAGAAAACGGCTTCCTGAAGGAAAAGGATGACAACCTGACAACCGATGACTGTAAGGAAGGTATTACCGCAGTGATCTCTGCCAAACATCCGGATCCCCAGTATGAAGGACAGACCAAGACAAAGCTTGGCAACAGTGAAGTCAGAAAAATCGTATCGGATATCTTTGGTGCACAGCTGGAACGGTTCCTGATGGAAAACCCGGATCAGGCAAAGATCATCATTGAGAAAGCTTCCCTGGCATCCCAGGCGCGCATGGCCGCCAAAAAGGCAAGAGAACTGACCCGCCGCAAGAACGTACTGGAAGTCAGCTCCCTTCCGGGCAAACTGGCTGACTGCTCCTCCAAGGATGCGACGATTTCTGAAATCTATATCGTCGAGGGTGACTCCGCCGGCGGCAGCGCAAAGCAGGGTCGTGATTCCCATTATCAGGCAATTCTTCCATTGCGCGGAAAAATTCTGAATGTAGAAAAGGCACGCCAGGCAAGAGCGTTTGAAAATGCGGAAATCCGATCCATGATCACCGCGTTTGGCTGCGGTGTCATGGATGAGGTAGATACCTCAAAGCTTCGCTACCACAAGATTGTTATCATGACCGATGCCGACGTCGATGGTGCTCATATCAGAACGCTGTTACTGACATTCTTCTACCGGTATCTGCGTCCGATCATTGAACAGGGCTATGTTTATATTGCACAGCCGCCGCTGTACAAGGTTCAGAAAGGCCAGGCCGTACGCTATGCCTATACGGACCATCAGCTGGAAGTGATCAAGAGTGAGATGGGCGGCGGCCTTGGCATTCAGCGGTATAAAGGTCTTGGTGAGATGAACCCGGAACAGCTGTGGGAAACAACCATGGATCCTAAGAACCGGACACTGATTCGTGTCACGATCGATGATGCGGAAGCTGCGGATCAGAACTTTGCGATGTTAATGGGTGAAGAAGTAGAACCGCGCAAGAACTTCATCATTGAAAACGCAAACTTCGTTCAGAATCTGGATATTTAAGGAGGTCAGACAATGGCAAAAGATGATTATATGGAATTTGACGAGTCTGAGTTTGACCCGGGAAATATAACGGAAACAGAATTATCCAAGGAAATCCGAAGAGACTTCCTGGATTACTCGATGTCAGTCATCGTCGCACGTGCGCTTCCGGATGTTCGTGACGGATTGAAGCCGGTACAGCGCAGAATTCTGTTCTCCATGAATGAAATGAATAACGGTCCGGACAAACCGTACAAGAAATGTGCGCGTATTGTCGGTGACACCATGGGTAAATATCACCCCCACGGTGACTCTTCCATCTACGGTGCGCTTGTATACATGGCACAGCCATGGAATATGCGGGCTGTACTGGTTGACGGACACGGCAACTTCGGCTCCATGGATGGTGACGGTGCTGCGGCAATGCGATATACCGAAGCACGTATGTCGAAGATCGCGGTGGAAATGCTCAGAGATCTTGAGAAAGACACCGTTGACATGCAGGATAACTATGACGGAGAAGAAAAAGAACCTACCGTTCTTCCTTCCCGTTTCCCGAACCTTCTGGTAAATGGATCGAGCGGTATTGCGGTCGGTATGGCAACCAACGTTGCGCCCCATAATATGGGAGAAGTCATTGACGGCATCTTTGCGGTCATGGACAACCCGAATATCACCGCAACAGATCTGATGAGTTTTATCAAAGGTCCGGACTTCCCGACCGGTGGATTTATTCTCGGACGTAGCGGCATCCGCAATGCGTTTGAGACAGGACGTGGAACCGTCATTATGCGGGCAAAGACCCGAGTGGAGGATATGCCTAACGGCAAATCCCGCATCATCGTGTATGAAATTCCATACATGGTGAATAAGGCTTCTCTGGTAGAGCGGATTGCGACACTCGCAAGAGACAAGCAGATTGAAGGCATTACCGACCTGCGCGATGAATCCAATATGAACGGCATCCGCATTGTCATGGAGCTGCGCAAGGATGTACAGCCGGAAGTACTGCTCAATCAGCTGTA
The DNA here is from genome assembly GCA_017514525.1 of Solobacterium sp. Lineage (GTDB taxonomy): Bacteria > Bacillota_I > Bacilli_A > Erysipelotrichales > Erysipelotrichaceae > Bulleidia. The sequence continues at coordinate 15,865 of JAFWJY010000306.1, forward strand.
CCGCATGACACCGCTGCAGTCCAACTTTGCGGTCAATAACGTCGTCCTGATCAAAGGCGCGCCAAAGCAGGCAGGCATGATTGAAATCCTCAAGGAATATATTGAATTCCAGGAAGAAGTAATTGTCCGCCGTACAAAGTTTGACTTAAAGAAAGCAGAAGATCGGGCACATATTCTCGAAGGATTACGAATTGCGGTCGATCATCTGGATGAAATTATTAAAACCATCCGAAATTCCCGTGACGCGAATGAGGCTACCCCGAAACTGATGGAAGGCTTCGGCTTATCGGAGATTCAGGCCAAGGCAATTCTCGATATGCAGTTCAGAAGACTGACCGGTCTGGAACGGGAAAAGATTGAGAATGAATATCAGGAACTGCTGGTCAAGATTGATGATCTGAAAGATATTCTTGCCAACCACAGCCGTGTGGAAACCATCCTCAAAGAGGAACTGCTTGTCATTAAAAACAAGTATGGCGATGCGAGAAAGTCTGAAATCATCGATGCGGTCGCAGATATGGAAGATGAAGATCTCATCCCGGTGGATGATGTCATCATCACCCTCTCTGAAAACGGCTATATCAAGCGGATTCCGCGTTCTACCTATAAAGTGCAGAATCGCGGCGGCAAAGGCATCAAGGGCATGACCCTCAATGAGGATGATGTCATTGATCAGTTTGTCGGCATGTCTACGCATGACTTTGTCCTGTTCTTCACCAATAAGGGACGGGTATTCCGTCTGCGCGGATTCAATGTGCCGGAATATGGAAGAACCTCGAAAGGCATTCCGGTCGTTAATCTGCTGAAGCTGGAAAAGGAAGAAAAGATTCGTGCCATCGTTCCGTATTCCAAGGAAGATACCGCAAGAGGTCTGTTCTTTGCGACAAGAAAGGGTCTTGTCAAACGGGTCGGTATTGAAGAGTTTGAAAATATCCGTACCAACGGCAAGATTGCGATTACGCTGCGGGAAGATGATGAACTGGCATTTGTAAAGACAACATCCGGCGATGCCAATATTATACTGGCAGTTGATAACGGAAAAGCCGTACGCTTCCATGAAAACGGCATTCGTCCAAGCGGCAGAACCGCAATGGGCGTCAAGGGTGTAAATACCGATGGCGGATCTGTCATTGGTATGGCAACTTCGGAAGAAGGCAGTCAGATTCTGACCGTCACCGCAAATGGTTATGGAAAGAAATCCGATCTGCAGGAATACCGTATGACCAGCCGCGGCAGTAAAGGCGTCAAGGCAATGAATGTGACAGAAAAGACCGGAAGCCTGGTCTGCCTGAAAGCAGTCAACGGTTCCGAAGACTGCATGATCATGACCGATGACGGCATTATTATCCGCATCTCTCTGAATCAGGTCAGCAGCCTGAGCCGCAACTCGCAGGGTGTACGCGTTATCAAGACGGCAGAAGGATCGCATGTTTCAACTGTCGCAATCGTTGACCCCGATTCGGAAGAAGAACCGAGCGAAGAAGCTGGGGAAACGACAGCTGAACCAGTTGAAGCAGAAACACCTGCTTCAGAAGAAACCGAACCTACTGAAGCCTGATGAAAAGAAGACTGTTGTGAACAATCACAATGGTCTTTTTTTGTTTAATACCGACTGTTATATATATTAAATTAAAGGTATTCCTGCATGAAAAAAATGTAAGTAAGTATGAAACATTCATAGGATGAATCTTTCATTCGGCCACACCCTTGAATTCAATATACAGGTGTGCTATATCTTAATTATCAAGTTGAAGGTAACAGTATAAGGACTATCAAAAGGAACGTGTAAAAAGTGTCTGTATATTTTTCAAGCGGTTAATTGCAGGGCTTTTAAGGGATAGCGTTCTATTTTAATGTCAAAGACGGTTATTTTTAACGTCAAACAATTTATACCTGAGCCGAAGAAACTTGTCATATGTTGAAGAGGGGACAGCGTATAACAAATTCAGATAATTCATCCGAGAAATTCTGGCGTAATGAGATTTAAAAATGGAATCTTTTTGGTTGGGTTTGTTTTTTGGTGCGCAAAATCACTCTGCAACAGACAACTACAACTGTTTCGATCATTCCGAACGAAACAAAAGCATTACAGCTTTAGCATGATTGCCTACAAATAATTAAAGGAGGATTGTAAAACAATGGCAAAGTATGTAATGGCGCTCGATGCGGGCACAACCAGCAACCGCTGCATTCTTTTCAATGAAAAGGGTGAAATGTGCTCTGTAGCGCAAAAGGAGTTCACGCAGTACTTTCCGCAGCCGGGCTGGGTTGAACATGATGCCAACGAAATCTGGCAGACACAGTTATCGGTAGCACGTGAAGCGATGCAGAAAGTCGGAGCGAAAGCAGAAGACATCGCTGCAATCGGTATCACAAACCAGCGTGAAACCACAATCGTGTGGGACAGAGCTACAGGACAGCCTGTTTACCACGCAATCGTCTGGCAGTGCCGCAGAACTGCTGACATGAAGGATGAGCTCATCAGCAAATATCCGGACATCGCTGATGAAGCGTATCACAAGACAGGTCTTGTATTTGACCCGTACTTTTCCGGCACAAAGCTCCGCTGGATCCTCAATAATGTCGAGGGTGTACGTGCTCGTGCAGAAGCTGGTGAACTGTGCTTCGGTACGGTTGATACCTGGCTGATTTACAAACTGACAAAAGGCAAGATTTTTGCGACAGACTACTCCAACGCATCCAGAACACTGATGTTCAACATCAACACGCTGAAGTGGGATGAGAAGCTCTGCGAACAGCTCGAAGTTCCGATGTGCATGCTGCCGGAAGCAAGACCGTCCAGTGGAAACTTCGGATTCGCTGATCCGGAATTCTTCGGCGGACAGATCAAGATCGCCGGTGTCGCAGGTGACCAGCAGGCCGCTCTGTTTGGTCAGACATGCTTCGAGCCGGGTATGGCAAAGAATACCTATGGAACCGGCTGCTTCATGTTGATGAATGTTGGTGAAAAGCCGATTTATCCGAACAACGGACTTCTGACAACGATTGCCTGGGGTCTGGATGGAAAAGTTGAATACGCACTGGAAGGTTCAGTATTCGTAGCCGGTGCCGCAATCCAGTGGCTCCGTGATGAACTCAAGGTAATTGATGCTTCTCCGGATTCCGAATACTTCGCAACCCAGGTCAAGGATACCAACGGATGCTATGTCGTCCCGGCCTTCACCGGCTTAGGTGCTCCGTACTGGGATCCATATGCACGCGGTGCCATTACAGGTCTGACACGTGGTGTTAACAAATATCACATTATCCGTGCGACTCTCGAATCGCTCGCATTCCAGACATACGACGTTCTGGCAGCGATGGAAGAAGGTTCCGGTGTTAAGCTGAATGCCCTCAAGGTAGACGGCGGCGCCTGCAAGAACAACTTCCTCATGCAGTTCCAGTCTGACATCATCGGCGCTCCGGTCCATCGTCCGGTATGCGTTGAAACAACCGCTATGGGTGCCAGCTATCTGGCAGGCCTGGCAGTTGGATTCTGGGCTGGCAAGCAGGATGTCATCAAGAACTGGGCGATTGATCACGAGTTCAAGCCGGATATGAGTGCAGAAACCAGAGAAGCAGAACTCAAGGGATGGCATCAGGCAGTTAACGCAACACTCGGCTGGGCTAAATAAGCAGTTAGTCCTACATTGTCAAATTAATTAGAGGAGATAGAAAAAAATTATGAGTCCGTATATTGCAGAATTTATTGGAACAGCAATGCTTGTTCTTCTGGGTGACGGTGTTTGCTGCAACGTCAGCCTGAATGGTTCCGGAATGAAGGGTGGAAACACCGTACACATTCTCATCGGTTGGGGTATGGCAGTTATGGTTCCTGCGTTCTCATTCGGCGCAGCTTCCGGTGCTCACTTCAATCCGGCTGTCACAATCGGCGCAGCAATGCGCAATGGTCTGTCCTGGGGCATGGTTCCGGGCTACATCATTGCTCAGATGCTCGGCGGCTTCGTTGGTGCAGCGATCCTTATGGTTCTCTATGGCGATCAGATCAAGGCTACTGATGATGACGATACCATCCGCGGCTGCTTCGCTACAGGACCTTCGATTCGCAACACAGGTCTCAACTTCCTGTCTGAGTTCGTAGCTACATTCGTTCTCGTATTCACACTCGCTTCCATTCCTGGTGAAGCTGGTGCTTCCGGCGTCAGCTGGATGCTCGTATATGGCGTCATCGTTGCCTGCGGTGCTTCCTTCGGCGGACTGACCGGTTACGCAATGAATGCCGCAAGAGATGCTGCTCCGCGTTTCGCATATCAGCTGCTTGCGCCGAACAAGGGCAAGAAGAATCCGGACTGGGCATATGGCTGGATTCCTGTTGTAGCTCCGATCTGCGGTGCAATCGTTGCTTCCTTACTGCACAACATTCTGTTCTGATTGACTGAATCAGAGTTCTGCATAAAAAGCACATAGCTCGAGGAGTCGGTAATAGCGCGTGTGCGTGAATTACCGATTCCTCTTCTTTCTGAAGTAACGATGTTTCTGTATTCCATTACAGAGATGCGTATCATAATCATTTATGGAAAAGGACTGAAACTATCATGTATGACGTAATTATTATTGGCGCGGGAGTAACCGGCAGCGCTGTTGCCAGAGAGCTGTCGCGCTATAACGCAAGCGTCTGCGTACTTGAAAAGTGCGAAGATGTCTGCGAAGGAACGTCCAAGGCAAACTCCGCAATTGTCCATGCCGGCTTTGACGCCGCAGAGGGATCCCTGATGGCAAAGATGAATGTCCGGGGAAATGAACTGATGGGACAGCTCGCGGAAGATCTGGATATTCCGTTTAAACGGAATGGTGCCATGGTTGTCTGCATCCACAAAGAAGCACTGGATGGTTTAAAAACACTGTATGACCGCGGCATCGCAAATGGTGTAAAAGAACTTCGAATTCTGAATCGGGAAGAAGCGCTCGCAATGGAGCCGAATCTTTCCGACAATGTGGAAGGTGCATTGTATGCGCCAACCAGTGGAATCATCTGCCCGTTTATTTTAAATATTGCGATGGCAGAGAATGCTGCTGTGAACGGAGTGGATTTCCGTTTTAATACAAAAGTAGAAGATATCAGAAAAGACGATGAAGGCATCTGGCATCTGCGTACGAACAACGGCGAATACAAAGCTAAGTATGTTGTAAACGCTGCCGGTGTTTATGCAGATATCATTCACAACATGGTCAGCGCAAACAAGATCAAGATCACACCGCGCCGCGGTGACTACTGCCTGCTCGACAAGGAAGTCGGCGGACATGTAAAGCATACGATCTTCCCGCAGCCAACTAATCTTGGTAAGGGCGTTCTCGTTTCTCCGACAGTCCATGGCAACCTGATTGTCGGCCCGACTGCCGTTGATCTTGAAAACAAAGAAGGCAACAACACGACTGCTGCCGGCATTGCAGATCTGATTGCCAAGGCAAATGATCATGTAAAGAACCTGCCGATGCGCAAGGTCATTACGTCCTTTGCCGGACTTCGTGCCCATGAGGCAAATCATGAGTTCATCATTAAAGAAGTGGAAGATGCGCCGCACTTCATTGACTGTGCCGGCATCGAATCTCCGGGACTTACCTCCTGCCCTGCAATTGGTGAAATGGTAGGCGGTATGCTCAAAGAAAAGATGAACCTGACAGAAAAGGAAAATTGGATTTCCAAGCGTAAGGGAATTCTCAATCCGCAGGCACTCAGTATGGAAGAGCGCAATGAGCTCATCAAAAAGGAACCTGCGTACGGACAGATTATCTGCCGCTGTGAGTCCATTTCGGAAGGCGAAATTCTGGATGCGATTCATCGGCCGCTGGGTGCCCGCAGCCTGGATGGCGTAAAGCGCCGTACCCGTGCCGGTATGGGAAGATGTCAGGCTGGTTTCTGTTCCCCGCGTGTCATGGAAATTCTGCACCGTGAACTTGGTCTGCCACTGGAAGAAATTACCAAGAGCGGCGGCAAGTCCAACATTGTAATCGAGAGAACCAAAGGCTCGAACGGAGGCGAAGCATGATTTCATACGATATTGTAATCATTGGCGGCGGACCTGCGGGTCTTGCGGCCGCAGTCTCTGCCAGAAAAGCAGGCATTGAAAAGATCCTGATTCTCGAGCGTGACAAAGAACTTGGCGGTATTCTCAATCAGTGCATTCATAATGGATTTGGTCTGCATACCTTCAAGGAGGAGCTGACCGGACCGGAGTACGCATACCGCTTTATCGAGCAGGTACTTGCAGAACAGATTGAATACAAGCTCAACACCATGGTCATGGATATTTCTCCGGAACGTGTTGTTACAGCGATGAGCCGGGAAGACGGCATGTATCAGATTCAGGCTGGCGCAGTCATTCTGGCAATGGGATGCCGGGAACGTCCGCGCGGTGCGCTGAACATTCCGGGTTATCGCCCGGCGGGCATCTTCTCTGCCGGTACAGCGCAGCGGCTGGTCAACATTGAAGGCTATATGCCGGGCCGGGAAGTTGTCATTCTTGGATCCGGTGATATCGGACTGATTATGGCACGCCGTATGACGCTGGAAGGCGCAAAGGTCAAGGTGGTTGCGGAACTGCTTCCGTATTCCGGCGGCCTCAAGCGTAACATTGTTCAGTGCTTAAATGACTTTGGCATTCCGCTGAAGCTTTCCCACACCGTTGTGGATATTGAAGGCAAGGAACATGTAACAGCGGTTACGATTGCCGAGGTCGACAGCCACAACAAACCGATTCCTGGCACCGAAGAACGCTATACATGCGATACGCTGCTGTTGTCCTGCGGTCTGATTCCGGAAAACGAACTGTCCAACAAGGCAGGCATTCAGATGAATCCGGTCACCAGCGGACCAATCGTCAACGAAAGTCTCGAAACCAATATTCCGGGTGTATTTGCCTGCGGCAATGTTCTGCATGTACATGATCTTGTTGACTATGTATCCGAAGAAGCCGCGAAGGCTGGCGCCAACGCTGCGAAGTTTGTTAAAAACGGCGGTAAAGACGAAGCCAACGGTCATGTGGTGGAACTGAAGGCAACCGAAGGCGCCCGCTATACGGTTCCATGCACGGTTGATGTGGACAGAATGGAAGATCTGCTGACCGTCCGCTTCCGTGTTGGCGCGGTATTCAAGGAATCCTTCGTCAGCGTCTACTTCGATGACGAGCGCGTCATGCATAACAAGAAGCGCATTCTTGCGCCAGGTGAAATGGAACAGGTCATCCTGCAGAAGAAGAAACTGATGGAGAAACCGGACCTAAAGACCATCACCATCAAAATTGAGGCAGAGTAAGTATGGAAAAAAGAGAATTGACATGCATTGGCTGCCCGATGGGCTGCCAGATCACCGTAGAACTGGAAGGAACAGAGATTCATTCCGTTACGGGAAACACCTGTGCAATTGGTGACAAGTATGCACGCAATGAAGTCATTCATCCGGAACGCACCGTCACTTCAACGGTTGTTGTAGACGGTGGAGACAAACCGCGCTGTTCGGTAAAGACAGCCGGCAACATTCCAAAGGATAAGATTTCTGAATGCATGAAGGCAATCGATGCGGTTCGTGTCAAAGCACCGGTAAAGATTGGCGATGTCATCATCAAAGATGTACTTGGGACCGGCGTGAATGTCGTTGCGACACGGAACGTTGACTGAGATTGATCGAACGGAAACGAGGCATTGACTCCAAATGGAATCAATGCCTTTTTTCATTTTTGTATTGTGCATATAATGAATTCAATGAAAGTATTGGCAGAACTGATCAGTTCACAGCAGATCTTAAATCTTGTGTCGGCAGTCAACCGGAAACCGGACAAGGTAGTTTTTCTCAGTCCCGACCCTGCGGCCTTCCTGCCCGCTAGGGAGGTCATGGAAAAATACCTTGGTTGTCCGTATGAGATCACTCATTACACACCGGAAACCCTGGAACAGATCATTCAGGAGATTCCGGCTGATGAAGTGGATATCGATGTTCATGGCGGGGATGACTTTGCGATTGCGATTCTGTCTGCTGTGGCAAAGAAAACCGGAATGACACTTTGTTATCCCGGGCTTACCACAAAAACAATGTATACCCGCAAAGGAGATGAACTGCAGAAAACAGCACTTGAGATTCCTTCATTAACGGTAAAGGAAATCATTTCGCTGTATGGCGGTGCGGTAAGAGATCTTCCGGAGGCAGTCTTTGAAGGAGATGACCGCAATGCGGTTCATGCCTGCAATGCGTCACGCCGTTATAACAATAAACGCTGGGCAGATTTCTGCCAGGAGATGTCCAATCTTGCCAAGCGGAACGAAGGCCATACTGTCTGGAAAGCTCCCGAAGCGGTATATCGTGAATACCACAGTATCTTCCGTTCCATTTCCTGTGTATTCCGGCAGTGTGAAGTAAAGGAAGGAACGCTGTTACTGGAATTTGCCAATCCGGAATACAAAATACTGGTAACGGATTCCGGTGTTCCGTTTGAATATGAAACCTATTACCAGGTTGAAGACAGCGGATACTTTGATGACATTGATATTCGCGTAAACATCGACTGGAATGGCGGCGAATTCAACCGGAAAGATCCAAACAGTGAACTCGATGTTATGGCATCGAAAGACGGACGGCTGATTTCCATCTCATGCAAATCCGGCAAGTATGACCAGCAGGCGATCTATGAAGTCAAAACAAACGCGATTCAGTTTGGCGGCGAGCTGGCTATTCCGGTTTTATGTACCGATTATGAACACCGGCATTCCGAATATAAGGAAAAAGCGGAAACACTCGGCGTGTTACTGATTCAGTTTGATGAGATGCGGGCTGGCAAAGCCGCGGAGCTGATTATCGAATGGATGAAAACGCACTGAAGAAGCAGAAGTGTTTTGGGTGTAGAATGTAAAAGGTTATAAGGAGAAAAACAACTATGACAACGGCTAATAAATTAACGATTGTACGCATCGTACTTGTACCGGTATTCCTTGCGGTTCTCTATGCCGGATTCCCGAATTCCAACTATATTGCACTGGCCATCTTTATCATCGCCAGTCTGACGGACTTCCTGGATGGCTATATCGCAAGACACTACAACCAGATTACAAACTTTGGCAAATTCATGGATCCGCTGGCAGACAAGATTCTTGTGATGAGCGCAATGTGCTGGTTTGTCGAAAACGGACAGATGCCAGGCTGGGTGCTGGCCATTGTCTTATTCCGGGAATTTGCGGTTTCCGGTATGCGTCTTGTGGCAGTGGAACAGGGCAAGGTCATCGCGGCCGCGTGGTCCGGAAAAGTAAAGACCTTCTCAACGATGATTGCGCTGTGTCTGATGTTCCTGCCGATTCCGGCATGGCTGAACACCGTATGTATCGTTGTAATTGCCGCAACGACCGTCTATTCCGGTGTGGAATACTTCGTTAAGAATAAAGACGTCTTCAAAAACGCAGACTGAAAAAAAAAGCTCGTATTACGGATTACCGCAGTACGAGCTTTTTCTTTGACTATTGTTCTGTTTTTTTCATCTGCTGTTTTCGCTGATACATATTCTGATCAGCCCGATCAAAGAATTGTTCCATCGATTCCCCTTCATGGTAGGTCACATAGCCAATTGCGGCAGTTATCTGTTCCCATGGATTTTCTTCCGGTTCTTTTAAAGAGGCTTCAAACTGCTGAATGAGTTTGTCACGATTCTCAAAATCCGAGTTTTCCAGGATGACGGCAAACTCATCACCGCCGATGCGGAATACCGGGGAATGCGCGAAGGTTGTACAGATCTTTTTTGCGATCGCAAGAATGGATAGATTGCCGCGCTCATGACCATAGGTATCGTTGATGTGCTTCAGGTCATTTAAATCAATGACGGCCATGCCAAAGCTGCGATAGCCATTCTTTGCCTTTTTGCTGAGTTCTTCCATCTTCTGATCATATGCCAGCCTGTTCTTGACACCGGTAAGCCCGTCTTTATAAGCGAGTTTATTCATCTGCTGAACCTGATCTTTGGTCGTGTTGAGTTCATTTGTGACATGAAGCAGATTCAATATATTGTTGTTCATGTCAAATTCCATGTGTTTCAGGGATTCAGACAGTTCTTCGATTTCATCGCCGGTTTTGATTTCCAGTTCACTGAACGCATGATGAATGCCGGTCAGATCTTTATTCCGGTAATACCTGGTTGCGGTATCCGACAGCAATTTGATCGGTTTGATGAGCATTCCATCCATAACGCGGGAATAGATGATGATCAGAATCACCGTCAGTACGATAAACGAGCCTAACAGTAAGAACAGATATCGACGTACTTCTGCTTTTATTGCGTTCATCGAAAGATCTACGGTGGCATAGGCCAGCAGTGAACCATCTTTCTGACTGTGAATTGGCATAGCAGCGGTAACCAGCCATCCATATTCCTCTGTATTTGTAATATAAGGCGTCATTTTGGAATCCGGATTATCCAGAAGATAACGATTTATATCATAGAGCGGATCAATTACGCCTACCGGAACCTGATCATCATAGGAACCGTCAATCAGATACAGGAATACTTCCTGTTTTTGATCCAACCACCACAGGTACAGGCAGTTTACATCATTGACATCCTGTTCACTGCGGATAAATGTCAGCAGTTCCTGATATTCGGGCGTCTGTTCAATGCTGGAAAACTTGGCGATATAGGCATTGAACGCATCGCTGCCCCATTCCGAACTCAGTACTTTTTCATCGCAGGATTCATAGATGCGCAGCACATTGTTTTTCAGTGTTTCCACCTTGCCGGGGTCAATCGTAACCGCTAAAGTGCTGCTGATATTTTCTGCCCGCCTGCGGTAATTGTTATTGATCAGTCGGTTAATTACCACAGCGCTGATGCCAATTGAAACAAAGCCCAGCAGAACGCCGAACAGAATGATGAGCAGTATTGCTTTATATCGTAAGGATAGCTTTTGGTTTTTCACAGCGAGTTCCTCCTGAAGTTATGAGGGATTCGTTCTACAAAAGTCAGCGGACTTTTTCAGCTGTTGGAAAAAGGCAGAGAGCTTCACAGCCCTCTGCCTTTGAATACGACTGATTCCAATCAGAATTGTACAAATGCAGGGGTATCTGCCGGTGCATCCAGTAACGGCTTGAGTTCATCATCCAGCTTGAGCAGCGTGATGGAGAAGCCTTCCATGTCAAGGGATGTCATGTAGTTGCCAACCAGGGTCTTGTAGATCCGGATGCCCTTGGCAGCCAATACATCCTTGATGTGATTGTTCGCAATGAAGAGTTCCATTAACGGTGTGCCGCCCATGCCATTGACCATGACAGCGACTTCATCACCGGAGTTGTAGATGCCTTCCGCAAGAATCTTCTCCAGCAGCTTATCCGAAATTTCGTTGACGGTTGTGAGCTTTTCGCGATGGGTACCAGGCTCGCCATGAATGCCGATACCGATTTCAATCTCATCTTCCGCAAGATCGAAGCTTGGCTTGCCGGCAGCCGGAACCGTGCAGGCATCAACTGCCATACCCATGGAGCGGACGTTGGCAATGACCTTTTCTGCGACACCCTTAACAGCCGCAAGATCTCCGCCTGCTTCGGCACAGGCACCAGCCAGCTTATGTACGAAGATCGTACCGGCAATACCGCGGCGGCCGGTTGTCCAGGTACTGTTTTCAACCGCTACGTCGTCAGCGACGATGACTTTGTCGACTTCAATGCCTTCATCTGCGGCCATATCCGCAGCCATTTCGAAGTTCATGACGTCACCGGTGTAATTCTTGATTACGAGTAATACACCCTTTCCGCCATTTGCGGCTTTGATTGCTTCATAAACCTGGTCTGGTGTCGGGGATGTGAATACTGCTCCGGCAACGGCACCGTCCAGCATTCCTTTTCCTACGAAACCGCCATGTGCAGGTTCATGCCCGCTTCCGCCGCCGGACACAAGCGCTACTTTTCCTTCGGAACCGCCAGCACGAACCAGAACCTCCAGTCCAGGCAGGCGCTTCACATACTGCGGATACGCAGCTACCATGCCATCCAGCATTTCTGTTACTACATTGTCGACCTCATTAATCAGTTTCTTCATATTACCCTCCTTTATTATGTCGCATGAAGAACCAGGCGTTTCTACGCCAACCGCAGTGCGTCTGCGGTTTTAACCAACGTATGATCAGACTTTGTGAAACTCTCTTGTTTTGACAGCTTCTTCAATGACGCGCTCCATGGGGGAGCCGATGGAAGCTTCTACGGCAGCTACGATCGTACCTTCAACGATTGGCGCATCCACAATCTTTGCGTTGATGGCTTCCCCTTCCAGCATGTCGATTGCCATTTCCGCACTCATGATTCCGCTGCCAAGATCACCGAATACGACAACACCGTCCCCATGATCTGCACGTTTGATTGCCTCAACGATACGGAGCGGATCCGTACCGATACTGCCATCTTCCATCCCGCCGGCACATTCCAGTCCGGTATAGTCCTGTGCCATCTGCTGTGCCAGATCTTTTATGCCTTCTGCGATCTTGGCACTGTGGGAGACGATAACAATTCCAACCATGGATTAATTCTCCTTGAGGAATTTGAGAATGGTTTCAAGTGTCAGGGTAGCGGAAGTCGCACCAGGGTCCTGATGGCCGATACTGCGGTCGCCCAGATAACTTGCACGACCCTTGGTTGCACGAATGGTCTTTGTAAATTCAATGCCCTTGTTCGCTTCCGCACAGGCAGCCTCTAACGCATCGGTAAAGGAAGCACCTTCTGCTGTTTTCGCAGTGAAGGTTTCACATGCTGGAATCAGCGCATCCAGCATTGTTTTTTCACCGCGTTCTGCTTTTCCGCGTTTCTGAATGCCGGCAATCGCTGCCTGCAGTGCTGCACTGAAATCTTCAGCAGTCAGTTCTGTTTTTCCAGCCAGAACTTTGCCGGCTTCCATATAGGCAGTTCCATACAGCGGTCCGGATGCGCCGCCGACGGTAGATAACAGTGTCATGCCGGTCTTTTTCAGCACCGCACCAATATCGGTTTCATCCTGCGGAACTTTTTCCTTTACCGCATGGAATCCTCTTGCCATGTTTACGCCATGGTCCGCATCACCGATCTCACGGTCGAGATCCGTCAGAAAATCCTTGTTTTCCTCGATGACATCTGCGATTGCGGACAAACAATTATAAATTCTGCTAGACATATGATTACCCTCCTATCGTTCTATCCCAGACAGAAATTCAGATTATGCGTTGGTTTGTTCAAACAAAAATCGATCCGTTTGATTGCCAGAATTCTATGAAAAAAACAATCAGAATTTTGATCGATATCGGTTAATGATTCGTATTCGCAACACCCTCCCTTTAGGAAACATGTTTCAACTGCGCTATCTGTTTTTATATTAGTATATTAATAAGGTTAGTACAAGGTTTGAACCATGGAATTCATGCGTGTTTTCCACAGAACGAAAGGAATCTGAACCTGGCAGGATTTCCTGAACGCAAAAAAAAGAATACACGTAAAAACATGTAATCTCTGGGTGCAGAATCCGTTCTGAAGTTGAAGCACTTGATGTTTTATTTTGTCTTTTTCGCTTTGCGGGCAGCCTTCTGCTTTTCCATATCCGCAAGAATCAGATCAGTGACATAGGACTTAATGCTTTCCTGTTTTTCCAGCCAGGAAATCAGTTTCTTTTCGTTATTTTTACTGTAACGAATCGAAAAAGAACGATAGTTCTCACGATTATAAGTATTGTTATATTCCAGCTTCTTCTGGTAAGCATTGATTTTCTTTGCCATTTCAGCCTCCTGTAAACTAAGTGTATCAACACTTTCAGTATAACATAAAAATAGGGTTCGCAAGCATTTTTGATATCTTTTTATCAAATATAATATAAATTTTGAAAAAAGTATTAGTATGCCGCAGGAAGACGATAGCCATTTTCGGTAATTGCCAGGGTCAGGCGCTTGATATCCGGCTGCACCTCATTGAGGGAATCCGACAACATATCCAGGTAAACAATGCCATCCCGTTCTTCTGCCGCAATGATGTAATGTGGGTTATAAATGGACGAACTTTCCTGTTCGATCATTTCGCTCCGCGCACAGACAACTTTTCCATTCACTTCCTTAAACATGGCGCTTTCACTGTAGAAG
>JAFWJY010000307.1 GCA_017514525.1 Solobacterium sp.
CGGATGAGCCGACCGGAAACCTTGACCCGTCCATGAGCGATGAAATTATGAGTCTGCTCGATAAGATCAACCGTGAGTATGGCACAACCATTCTCATGGTTACCCATGATCTTACGATTGTTAACAAGCACCGGAAGCGTACGGTTGTTCTGGAGCACGGCCATATCGTAGCCGACCTTGCGGAAGGAGGATATGTCCAGCATGATCAATAGAATCTGGAGACCAATCAAAGAAGGCTTTCTCGGGGTATTCCGGCATGGGGCCATGTCGGTATCGGCAGCGGTCGCAGTTACCCTTACCCTGATTATTATTTCCCTGTTCATGATGTTTACGATGAATGTCGGACAGCTGACACAGGGCATTGAACAAAGCGTACAGATCTCTGCGACAGTGGAATACGGCAAGGAGTCCGCAGAAAATGAAGACCGCATTTCCCTGGCCATTCAGGAAATCCCGGGTGTGGATACCGTTACCTATTCTTCAAAAGCAGATGAATTTCAGTATTACCTCAATTCCTTCTCCGACGAGAAGACAAGAGAGGCATTCAAGCCGTTTGAAGGGGAAAACAACCCGATGCATGATGCTTTTTATGTGACGGTCAAGGATGGCACCACTCTGGAAAGCGTGGCGAATCAGATCAGTCAGATCGATGGCATTGAAGCGGTCAACTTCGGCGGCTCGTCAGCCATTACGCTGATCTCGATGCTGCGGACGATCCGTTATGGCGGCGGTATGCTGGCACTGGCATTATCTCTGCTGGCAATCTTTCTGATTCAGAATACGATCAAGCTTACGATTATGGCGCGTGCGGATGAAATTGCCATCATGCGCAACGTTGGTGCGCGCAATGGCTTTATCCGGGCACCGTTCCTGGTTGAAGGTATTATCATTGGCGCTCTTGGCGCCATTATCCCGATCATTCTGACCTGGTATGGCTATACCTGGGCTTATAACCTGTCGGGAGGCTATCTCATTTCCCAGATGTTCAAGCTGATCCCGCCCTCACAGTTTGTCGGAAAGGCATCGCTTACGCTGCTGTTAATCGGCGTGCTGGTTGGTCTGATCGGTTCCTTCCTGTCGGTAACCAAGTATCTGAGGTGGAAACGCTGATGAAGCGCGTGCTGAGAATGCTTCTCAGCCTTTCTCTGCTGCTGATGACCCCGTATTCCGCAATCCTTGCGGAAGAGGATGAAGGGGATAAAACAACGGAAACCAGTAAGGAAGAGAGCGGTTCAGAAGACTACTCCAATAATGAATACTGGACGAACCTGTGCACCGGAACCGGAGAGCTCACGGCGCAGCAGAAGAGCCAGTGTATGGCTTATAATCAGACCAAGTCCAACGCGACGGCGGATCTGAATACCAAGATCCAGGAAATTGAGCAGCAGCGAAAGGAAATCGCTGCGGATATTCTTTCCTATGCGCAGCAGGTACAGTCCTATCAGGCACAGGCTGCTTCGCTGAACGGAGAAATCGCAGATCTCAACAGTGAGATTGCGGTAACAGAGAAGAAGATTGAAACCCTGGAAACCAAGATTGCAGAAAATCAGGCGGATATCGATGCGGCTGAAGAGAAGATCAAGGAACGCATGATCATCCAGCAGCGTACCATGCGCCTGAATCAGTATCTTGATATCCTGATGGGCGCTTCCACCTTTGATGACTTTATCCGCATTGCCAATGGCTTATCCGCCATTACGGACTATGACACCAAAGTCATGGAAGATCTTGCGGAAAAAATCGAACAGCTTAACAGCGACAAGATTGAAGTTGAAGAACACAAGACGGTTCTGCAGGAACAGAAAGATGTTGTCGTTGCCAAGCAGAATGAATATCTGTCGCTGATGTATCAGGCACAGGTATATGAAGAAGAGCTGCAGCGTCAGAACGCGGAACTCGAAGCACAGGGCAACCGGTATGCCTCTGAGATTGAAGAAATCCAGAGACTCATGAACGAGATTGCCTCCAAGCTCAACGAAGTTGTCGCAACTGCAGGATGGACCTACCCGGTGCCGGGCATTCATATCAATCCGTATGCCGGAACCTGGCATTATTCCTCCGGCGGTGTGCATCTTGGTGCAGATTTCTCCGGAAGCTCCGGTTCCTCGATCGTAGCGGTTGGCAACGGCGTTATCCTGCATTCAGCAGATGGCTGTGATTCAGGCGGCCTTGGCAACGGCTGCGGTGCCAATATCGGCGGAAGCTGGGGCGGCGGCAATCAGGCTTATCTGTTGACCAAAATCAACGGCGGCCTCTATGCGGTCAAGTACCTGCATATGCAGCTGGGCTCGGTGGTCAGTAAGGGAACGATTGTCATGGCCGGTCAGCAGATCGGACGTGTCGGTTCCACCGGCAACAGTTCCGGCCCGCATTGTCATATCGAAGTATTCTACCTTGGTGATGCCTCGGCATTCACCAATTACGCAACCAACTGGAACGGTGACCTCGCATTCGGATGCGGATGGGGCAGCGCCGGTCTTTCCCGCCTGTGTGAAGGCGGAGCAGGCGCACCTTGCCGGGTGAAGCCGGAATCACTGTTCGGAGGTTAAGCAGAACACGAAAAAGGGATTACCCTTTTTCATATTTGGAGGGTTGAACATGTCGGAGAAAAAACCTGAAACAAAAAAAGACGGTCTCGAGGTGACCTATCGGATCCCCGTGGAACGCTTTCAATACGAAGATGAACTGCTGGTGGAAAACCGGAAGCTTCGCACCCGTACAAACAGACAGAAAATCTGGCTGATTGCGCTGCCGCTTGCGGCATTGTTAATCGGCTGGTGTTTCAGTGCGTTTGTGCCGACACCGTTCTCCAATCAGATTCGTCAGGGCGTTACGTTTGTTACACAGCAGAATGCGGATACCAAACTCGGCAATATTCAGAAGGTGATGCAGAACTACTGGTATTTTGCCAAGGATATTGAAAATCTTGGCGAACGGCTGACCGACCAGGCTGCCGTTGGCATGACAACCAATGAGGAAGACCCGCATACCCAGTATATGAGCAAGGAGGAAATCGAGTCCTTCACGCAAAGCATCAACCGCAACTTTGTCGGTATCGGCGTGCAGTTTCAGAGTCAGGACAACGGCCTGAACCTGATTACCCGCGTCTTCCGCGATTCTCCTGCGGAGCGGGCAGGCGTACAGGCTGGTGACATCATCCACTCCGTGGATGGCACGGTAGTCGACAATATGAGTGCGACCGAAATCAAGGAGCTTGTACAGGGCGAAATCGGTACAGATGTAACGATGGTATTCCTGCGGGAAGGCGAATACATCACATTGGATATCACCCGCGGTGAGATTGGTCATACCGTGGATGGCGATATCACAGAAGAAGGCTTTGGCTTAATTCATCTGGAACAGTTTGGAGAGACCACTGCATCTGAAGTAGACAGCTATCTCGCAGAGTTTGCGGATAACGGGGTCACCGGGCTGATCATTGATCTGCGTGATAACGGCGGAGGCTATCTGGAAGCCCTGCAGGGCGTCAGCAGCAAATTTCTGCCGGCGAATATGATCTTTATTCAGCGTGATTACGCCAATGGCATTGAAAACAACAGTAAGACCAGCGGAGGAATGTATGAGGCATTCTCGCCCATTGTCATCCTGGTCAATGAAAATACAGCCAGTGCCTCAGAGGCATTCACCATGGCGCTGAAGGAACAGCGTGACGATGTGACTATCGTTGGGGAAACGACCTATGGCAAGGGCAGTGTACAGATCACCCAGTATTACAAGGATGGTTCGGCATTGAAATATACCGACAGTATCTGGAAGAGCCCGAAAGGCGTCTGGATCAATGGGGTCGGCATTGAACCGGATGAAACCGTATCTCTCCATCCGGTACTCAGCACCTTCTATGAATCAATGGAAGAAGGGGACTCCTATGCCTTTGATTCCGTCAGTACGTTTGTGGCAGAAGCACAGCAGTGCCTCGATTTTCTTGGTTATAAACCGGGTAGAACAGATGGCTATTTTGACCGGGCTACCGAAACTTCGTTGCGTGCCTTCCAGAAGGAGGCAGGACAGGAGGAAACCGGCATTCTGGATCAGTCTGTCTATGAAGCACTGGTATCTGCCGTGGTACGGAAATGGAGTACGGATAAAACCTGTGACACCCAGTATCAGAAGGCAATCGAGATCCTTTCCAGTGCGCAGGCAGATCCTGCCGGCACTCCGGATTCCGATGAAAAACCCAGCGCTGCCATTAACGGCAATGTGATTCTCTTTGAAGAGACTGTTCAGACGCTGCGGACAGAGGAGATCGGCTATGGAACGCTTTGAGCTGGTATCACCGTTTCACCCGACCGGCGATCAGCCACAGGCAATTGACGAGCTGGTAAAAGGGCTGGAAGAAGGAAAGAAGGAACAGGTTCTTGAAGGTGCGACCGGCACTGGAAAAACCTTTACCATGGCGAATATCATTGAACGGGTCAACCGTCCAACCCTGGTCTTTTCCCACAACAAGACTCTGGCAGGACAGCTGTACAGTGAGTTCAAGGAACTGTTTCCCCATAACCGGGTTGAGTTCTTTGTCTCAAACTTTGACTACTATCAGCCGGAGGCGTACATGCCGAAAAACGACATGTACATTGAAAAGACGGCAGCGATCAATGAAGAGCTGGATATGTTCCGGGAATCAACGCTGAACTCGCTGCTGGAGCGTCATGACACCATCGTTGTGGCTTCGGTTGCCTGCATCTATGCGGCAAGCGATCCGATGCAGTATAAAGACATGTTTTTTACGATCCGTGTTGGTGAGACGTATGACCGCGATGCACTGCTGCGGAAGTTTGTGGATCTGCAGTATCGCCGCAATGATGTTGACCAGACACGAGGTACACTGCGTGTACGGGGTGACGTCATTGACGTGACGCCAAGCTATACCGATCAGTTCAACATCCGGATCGAGATGTTTGGCGATGAGATTGAGCGCATTACGGAAATTGATCCGGTTACCGGACATACCCAGAATGCGTATCAGTTTTATAACGTATTTCCGGCATCCGGTTATGCCCGTTCGCATGATCAGATGCTGAGGGCATGTGATGCGATTGAAGCAGAACTCGAGGAACGGCTGGAATTCTTCAAACAGAATGAAAAACCACTCGAGGCGGAACGGCTGGAGCAGCGGACACGCTTTGACCTCGAAGCACTGCGGGAAAACGGTTATTGCGCCGGTATTGAAAACTATTCCATGCATATTGACGGACGTGTGCCGGGACAGCGGCCATGGAACCTGTTTGATTACTTTCCTAAGGATATGTTGCTGATTGTGGATGAGTCCCATGTGTCTCTCCCGCAGATTCGCGGTATGTACAATGGCGATCGTCAGCGCAAGGAAACTCTCGTGGAATATGGCTTCCGGCTGCCATCGGCGCTGGAAAACCGTCCGATGCGGTTTGATGAATTTGAGTCTATCGCTCCGCAGGTGATCTACTGTTCCGCAACACCGGGTGATTATGAACTGGAACACGTCAACCATGAAGTCGTGGA
>JAFWJY010000308.1 GCA_017514525.1 Solobacterium sp.
AAGAAGAAACTGCTGAACGGCTGTCCGATCGCTGTCACTACACCGAAGTCAACCAGTTCCAGCTGATCGCATCCGCTGATTGAACCACTACTTGGCATTGTGTTGAGTTTCGGCATACGAATCTCTGTAACTGCCGCCAGCGTATTGAACATCGGCGCTCCATTGATGACTGTAATCTCCGGAAGAGTAATCGTCTCAATCGCAGGAAGACTCGCAATTGCACGGATATTCGCCGCAAGTACTGCCGGAACGTTCAGCGTTTCAAGAGCCGTATTCCCGCCAAAGCAGTAGCTTGGAAGCAATGTCAGTGACGGCATGGATACATATTCCAGAACCGTCAACCCAGCAAAGGCATACTGTGCCACGCTGGTAAGATTGTTGGTATCCACATAGCTCGTGAGTGTATCATTCATGAACTGGCGGAAATACATACCGACGAACTGATACTGCGCGTAGCAGTCTGTATCGGCTGTGATGTTTTCCGGCAGAGGACTCCATCCGGTAAAGACATAGTCTCCGGCGTTGCCCGGTCCGCTGTAGGTCGGAATGACATCGTAATCAATACTTGCGCCATACAGAACGTTCTGATAAGTTGCCATAAGCGTGCTTCCGTTGAAGAAACGAACGGTGTAGATCTTTTCATCCAGCCGGTAGATCGCATAAACGGTTGTGTCCGCAATGATGTTATTCATGCATCCTGCTTCCACACTGCCGTTTTGAACCGTTCCCCATCCAAGGAAGGTGTAGTAATACCGGTTGTCTTCCTTATCCGTGAGGACAGGTGTATTTACCGGATTTCCTCCATCCGTGATGGTTTCCGTTCCAAGAACCGTGCCGTCGTTGTCTTTGTAAGTCAGAGTCGCCGTCACATGGTCATAGGTGATCGTGATATCCGGATATCTGGCATAAGCATGCGCAATAATATCGCCGGTCACGTTCGGTACATGGATTGTGCCGTATGCCTGAGCAGTCGGAGTGTTATCTCCGTTCTGATCAAGGCCGCGCATATCATCGAGGATATCGAACACATCAGAAATATCTTCCGCGTCCTGCATCTGCCAAAGGAACCCGAACAGCCGGACACGAGCACCGGCAGTCAGAGCTTCCAGGATGGAAAGCGTATCGACCGTTGTGCCGGTATTTTCCAGCCGTAGGGTTGTGATATTCGACAGCGACGGACAGGTAAAATCCACCAACGCCGGCTGATTCCGGATAATCAGTGATGTGATGGTCGAAGGAAGATGAAGAACCCGGAGTACACCACCGTTGGGCAGCGTTACGCCCGTAATCTTTGTGCCGTCAAAATACACCTCTTCAATTCCCGTACAGCCGGAAAGATCAACTGTCTTCTGATCGCCAGTTCCCAGTGCTACGCAGTTGCGGACATCCAGCACCTTCAGAAGACGGTTAGAACCGAGCGTCAGGTTGTCCAGATTGGCGTTGCTGTAATAAATGGAAGAATCGCCCAGTTTGATGGACTGAAGCCTTGTGGCCTGTGAGAAATCCGCAAAGCCGACCTTCAATCCAGAGAGATCTCCAATCGATGAAATCTGTGGCGCGGAATAGATGTAGATCTCAGTATCATTCACGGTATCCAGCGGACAGACCAGTGTGGTCGGAACATCATGCTGTCCCCTTGCCTGCACGAGATACGATGCGTACTTCACAGTCGGATAAATATCCGAATACGGAGTGACGGTAATATTCGCCTTGGCATATCCACGAAGCTGAATGACCTGCGACAGCGCATCACCCGCATTCCACTTACTGTCCATATACCTGAACCGGTTAGACAGCCACCACTTCCGCTGTTCCTCCTTGGACCCCTGCATCATCGGCAGATACACGCCAGTCGGCTGTTTGCCGGGATCAGGACTGATGAGCGGATCGATATACTTGAACCATGCATCTTCGATCCATCCCGCCACCGGCCATTTGGACTGATGTGCCTCATACCGGCTTTCGACTGTCGCATATGACAGCGTTCCGCCAGAGCGCAATGTCTGATACATTTGCCGGATCTCCGTTGCGAACGCATCACGGATATTGCACCAGAGAACAGAGTTCTGACCATTGAAGATATTTGCGCCGCCGGTCAAGTGGTCGGTATCTTCCAGCGAGAATCCGAAGACCAGAGAGCCTTCGTTGTTCGTGCCTATTGTGGTATCCATATCGTATGGTTCCGCGACAGCTTTCCGGTCAATAT
>JAFWJY010000309.1 GCA_017514525.1 Solobacterium sp.
AACATGTGTTTTCTGATTTTATCACAGAACCACTGGTAAGCCAACTTATACGCAACCCGTTTCTGAATGGTAATTTTGTGCACGTTTCACACGATCCATTACATCCTCCGGAACCGAAAGATGACCAGGGGTGGAAATCATATAGGCAGCGATTCCATTGGCAAACCACACTGCCTGTTCGGTTGTTAATCCTTCGTTGATTCCAAACAGGAATGCTCCGTTAAAGGTATCTCCTGCACCAATTGTCTGTAATACAGAAACAGACTGTGTCGGCACGGTATTCCAGCTGTCACCCTGTGCTACAATCACCGGCTTCTTCCCATCTCTTGCGATAAT
Organism: Solobacterium sp.; assembly: GCA_017514525.1. Lineage (GTDB taxonomy): Bacteria > Bacillota_I > Bacilli_A > Erysipelotrichales > Erysipelotrichaceae > Bulleidia. The sequence continues at coordinate 337 of JAFWJY010000309.1, forward strand.
TGTCTTATCAGAGGTCTGCAGCTTCCGTACGGAACACTCCATATCAGATTCTCCGGTAATCGCATTAAACTCTTCCGGCCCACTGCCGATAATAATGTCACTGGCCCGGATCATCCGCTCATAAGAAGCTTTCCGGTCCGGATTCATGCCATAGGTTTCAGCCCGTACATTCAAGTCAAATACAATGGTGCTTCCATGTTCTTTCAAACGTTCAATCTTCGCACAGATCGCATCCATACTGTCCGGATCGTTATTCATAACCATTCCGCCGGTAAATACCAGCATCGGCTCATCCTCCGGGATGCCGGACAGGTTATTGGCATTGAACTTGGGGTAATCACTTCCAGGAGGAAGCCAGGAAAACATGGTTCTCTCATTCTCTTCATCAATTACAGCGATACAGATCATGTTGGATTTCCCGGGTGTTTCTCTGGATAACGACAGATCAACTCCCTGTTCTTCCATGGATGTTTTCAGAAACTGACCAATCCGGTCCGTACACAGGTCCGTCACAAAAAACGGATGTGCACCAAGTTTTCCCAGTACAGCACTGGTATTTCCACAGGTTCCGCCATACTGAAACACAACTTCCGAAGAACTTACATTTCCTGTTTTCAGATTCTTCAGATGCATTTTCATTTCACCATACGGCAGTAACAGATCTGCACACAGATCTCCAATTACACAGATTTTCATAACCATATTCTATTCTTGTTATTTCGGGTTTTGAGAAAAACTGTGTATGTTTTGTTAACAGTTGTACAGCTTGTTTCCCTGTTCCAAGTCAACATTTAAACTCCAGCAGTTATCGAATTTGTACGATCCTACTTAAGCGTTCTGATACTATTTATATAAATGGATATACCCTTGAGCACTCGTATATTTTCATGGAATTAGTTCAACATAGACACAGGAGGATTTATCAATGTCAATTCGTGGACCGAAACTGAAATACTTTGCCGGAGTGCTTGCGATCATCGCAATTATTACCGGCATTTACCTGACGTTCTTCCATTCCAGGGGATTTGTAAAAACGGATGCGGTGATTGTTTCCCTTGAACAGACGACAGGTGGCGCAGATGAAGATGATATGTATCTGCCGACGGTAGAGTATACCGTAGATGGAAAGACCTACACAGGAACGTTGGATGTCGCAAGCGGCTCCTACAAAGTAGGAAAGACAATCAAGGTGATGTATGATCCGGCAGACCCTTCCGTTGTTCACAGCGGAGGCGGATTTGGCCTCTATGTACTGTTCACCGGTGTTGCGATTCTTGGTGTGATCATTGTTTCCTCTGTACTGGAAAAGAAGAGCCAGAAACAGATTAAAGAACATCATGAAAAGAGTGGATGGAAAGGATATATGCCATCTGTTCAGGGCCCGGAACGGGAGCTTTACTTCCTTACCGATTTAGGTACGCCAAAGTACGGACATCGGCTTGAAGATAAGAATCGTGCGGTACGCTATGAAGCCAAAATGACAAAGTTCTCTCTGATACAGCCATTTGCCTTTGACTTCATTGACCATGAACACGGCACTGTAACTCCGCACCTCATCGGACACGCGGAAGAAAGCCAATGGGATACGCTCCTGATTGACAACCACTATACGGTCGAGCTCGATGGTGTCGATATCTGGAAACATCTGCGTGATAATGGAATTTCTGTTGAATCTTCCTATCGCGGTGGCGGCAATGGCCCGCTGATCGGCACAGAATATCACATCAGCCGTGATGGCAAAGAAATTGCCTACGCAAAATTAACCAGCCAGTATCCCCATGAAGATGATGCCAAAGAACACAATATCGCCTCTGCGATTCCGGTATCTGGCTTCTATCAGGTCTGGACCAGAGAAGAGAATCTTGACCTGCTGTTCATGACACTTGTAGCATTTGCCAGAAGCGGTGCGAATGATGATCAGGGCGGCAATTATGGTGCTATTATGGGGACATTAAAGAAACTTGGTAAGGAGGAATAATCATGTCAAATATCTTTATTATCATTATTGTTGCGGTTATTGTCTGCAGCATCATCTACACCTTTCTGAAGAACCAGAAGATCAGTAAGAACGGTATTGAAGCCGATGCGGTCGTATCCCGCATTGAAACTAATGAAAACACAGATGCGGATGGAAACGTAACCACATCCGAAGAGTATTACGTAACATACACCAACGCGGAAGGTAAGACGGTTGAAGCCAAGCTTGGAAACGTTCCGGGCTTTGCGAATGTCGGCACAAAAATGCGTATCAAGTATCTTCCGGAAAAACCAAAATACGTTGTCAAAATCTAACAGCAGAAATCTTAAAAGCCTCGAAGAAAATGAGGCTTTTTTATGCAATATGGGCTGACCTCTCAATCTTTGAAGTCAGCCCATATTCTTCTGCTTGCTTAATTACTCTCCTGCTGGTTCCGCGCCCGATGATACGCTTCCTTTCGGGCATACAGCACTTTATCTGCACGAACGAAAATATCATGGAAGGTATGATCGGTTTCCGGATTGTACATGGAACCTCCTGCTGAAATGGTAAGTATGCCTTCCTTACCAGTATGTGCTTCGTTATACCGGGTAACTTCCTGATCAAGGGCAGCGATTTTTTCCTTCAGCACAGATTCATCCGCATCTTTAACAATCGCAATGAATTCATCCCCGCCGATTCGATAGACATTCTCTTTTCCAAAAACAGCACTGATCACATTAGCGGCACCGATGATAATCCGGTCTCCGGTAATATGTCCAAAGCCATCATTGATCTTTTTCAGATCATTTATATCGAATACAACAATGCCAAATTGTGCAGATTGATTCCGGATCCCTTCGCTGTATGCGTTCTCCGCTTCGATATAGGCGGTACGGTTTCCTACCCCTGTCAGACCATCGGTATTGGCTTTTTCCTGCATGTATTCCAGCGTCGCAGTCATGTCTTCATGCATCTGATTGACCTTGTGACTGATCTCTTCAATCTCGTCTCTGGCCCCTTCTTCTTTCGGACTGTCGCTGTTCGGTTCTGCCCGTTCCGTTCCCGCTTCCCCGGCAGATTTGATTTCCTGTTTCAGCTGATCGATATCATCCGAGAGAACCGTCAATTCTTTTGTGATCGTCGCAAACCGTTTGTTCAGAGTTCTTCCCATGAAGGAAACGATCAGGATTCCGATCACCTCTGCGATAATCGTAATCATACCGGCAGATGCCGTATGACTGCGAATCTCCTCGTTATACCAGGTCGCATCAAAGTCCACACCGATAATTCCGGCAATTTCGCCTTTTGAATCCAGCACCGGACAGTAGGCGCTGTAGAAATTGCCCCACTCATCCTCTGCCGGACTTTCATCTACCATTGGTATCCCTTTGCCGGCTGACCGCAGAGCGGCTGTGACCAGTACCTCTTCTCCAAACTCCGCAGGGTCTTCAGGGTCCGCATCCACGGTAAACACAAACCGATCTTCTCCGATCTGTTTAACCGCATAGATATATTCAATATCGATATTATTCTGGAACGCAGACAGTTCCTCTTTTACTTCCTGAAATACCGGGCCGCCTACATTTTCTTCCGTCAATGATCCAAGCCGGTCCCCGTCCACAATCTCTGCAGCTGTGCTTACGATGTTAAGCATGGATTTGCGAACCAGCTGAGTAACCGCATTGGTTGACTGCCGCATCAGAAGCGCACCTAAAAGAACATTCGTCAACAATAACAGAACGCTCAGTACAACTACATACACGGTTGTAAAACGAAGTCCTTTATTCTTTTTCATGCATGGCCCTCCGCCTTTACATCATAACGTGTCTGGTGGACAGGATGTTGACAAAACGTTCCTGAAACGAAAGTTTCACTTTTCTGACACTTTTTACTAATTACCTGTTAGCAGCTTAATGATTTACACTGTGTGCCAGCTTGCAGAACTGCCTTACCTTTTCAATATCCTTCCGCACCAGGATACCGTTTTCCTTAATACTGGTACGGGTCAGTGAGTCCACTCCGTCCGGATGTACTGCTTCAATTGCCTGCAGCACATTTTCCGGCCCAAGGCCGCCTGCCAGTACAACCGGTACAGTTACGGATTCTTTAATACGACGGTCAATGGACCAGTCATGTGTTTCTCCGGCAGCCCCAATGCCCGGTACGGTTTTGGATACCGAATCCAGAATCAGAATATCCGCATAGGAGGAACGATCAATCGCATCCTGAATCGCTGATTCATCCTGTACTCCAATTGCCTCCATCAGCAGCACTCCCGGGACACGTTCATTCAGCTTCTTTTTAAATGCCGCATTCCCACGGTATTCCGCGCATAAATGCAGAACGTCCGGTTTCAGATACGCGGTTTCTTCCAGAATCGCATCTTCTGTTTCTTTCACAGAGATCAGAATCTTGACTGCCTTATCCCCAATCGCTTCAAACATCTTTTTGGCATATTCCGTAGTGACGCCACACGGATAGGCACCGCCCGGTTCTTCGGTCAGTACGCCAATCCGATCTGCACCGGCTTCAATACAAGCCAGTGCTTCTTCAATCGTCTGTAATGAATATATCTGTGCAAACATTACTTCGCCTCCTCTGTATGAAATACATAACGGTTCAAGCGGTCAAACGCTTCTATAACCAGTTCTTTCGGCACTGCGAGATTCATGCGGATCGCATATGGATCATGGAATGGTCTTCCGTCCTGCCAGAGCACACCGTATTCCACGCCCTTTCGAAGCAGTGTATCCATATCGCAGTTATTCGCTTTACACCAGTTCTCACAATCCAGAAATAACATATACGTGCCTTCCGGCTTGGCCACCGTTACACCTTCGAAATGATCCCTGATAAAGTCGCAGGCATAGTTGACGTTGTCACTTAATACCTCGCACAGTTCCTCAACCCATTCTTCACCTTCTCTGCGATAGCCACCGATCAGGGCATGCATCCAAAGGACCGACATGGTGTTGTAATGCGTGGTAGATGCTTCCTTGGCAAGCCGATCATTCAGCCATTTGTTGAAGCAGATATGATAGCTGCCGGAAATGCCTGCCAGTGAAAAGGTCTTGGATGGTGCGTATTGCGTAACCGTATGCGTATGAGCATATTCACTTACCGTATGTGCCGGGATATGGGTATGTCCGTTGAGAACGAGATCTGCCCAGATCTCATCTGAAATGACCCATACTTCATACTTCTCATAGAGATCCATTACGGCTTTCAGTTCTTCTTTTTCCCATACTCTTCCGCACGGATTGTATGGATTGCACAGAACTGCGACATGGATCTGATACTGCTTGATCTTTTCTTCCATGTCCGCAAGGTCCATGCGCCATATGCCCTGTTCATCTTTTTTCAATGGTGAGAGCACCATATTGTATCCATTACCGCCAATCGAATTGGTAAATCCAATATAGGTTGGAGAATTCAGCAGAACATTGTCTCCATCCGAGCACAGCACCTTCAATGCGGTAAGCACTCCGCCAAGAACACCGTTTTCATAGCCGATTTCTTCTTTCTTCACATCAAAGCCATGGCGGTGTTTCTGCCAGCGAATGATGGAATCATAGTATTCCTGTGATGGCTCAAAATAGCCAAAGCACGGATGCTTGATCCGCTCAATCATAGCTTCCGTAACGGTTGGGCAGGTAGGAAAACTCATGTCCGCCACCCACATCGGTATCCGACGAAAGCCTTCTCTGGTTGGTACGTTAATGCCATACATTTCGGTCGGGTTTACAGCGATGGAATCCTTCCCGTCGCGATCCAGTATGGTTGTAAAATCGTATTTCATAATTTCACCTGATTTCTTACTGCTTTCTCATTCCACATAGTAGCATCTTTCCCTGTTTTAGATGGTCTTTCTTTTACAGTTCCATCCAGGTTTGATACGTTCTGCAGAGTGTTTCCCTTGCCTGTTTGCTGGTAGGCAGCCACGGACATAACATGTCGAAGGCGTGAATATTTCCCGGGTATACATCCACTTCCGCCATAACACCCGCATCTTTCAGATGCTGAATATAATCCAGTGTCTCCTGATAAAACGGTTCTCCCTCACATACAAATGTGTAACATTTGGGCAGCCCATGATAATCCGTTTCTCTTGCGGCACTGGCATAAACAGGGATTTCTGTCTGACCGGATAACTTACCAAGATAGTATTTCCATCCCAGATGATTTTTTCTGGTATTCCAGACTCTTCCATGGTTATCTTTGGAGGATTCCGTATCGAAACAATCCAGCATTGGATACAGCGGTATCTGCATTGCAATTTTCACAACACCCTGATCTCTGGCATACATGCATAACGCTGCCGCAAGACCTCCGCCGGCGCTTTCTCCGCCAACAATGATTCTGTTCCGATCAATCCCAAGATCATCCGCATGATTCCACATATACAACAGTGCATCATAACAGTCTTCCAGCGCTGCCGGGTATGGTGCCCGCCAGGCCAGCCGGTAGGCTGGTGAAATAACCACTGCACCATACTTCTTTGCCAGCTCTTTCCCGCGGGACACATGAACCATGGATGCCATACCAAGCATATAGCCACCGCCATGAATCCAGAGGATTCCAGGCAGTGGCCCGGTATGGTGTTTCGGAGAAAGAACAATCAGCTTCTGCTTTCGTTCTCCAATATGTATCATTCGCTGTTTCATATTACTCTGACCGCAATGCCGCAACAGGATCACTCCGCGCCGCTTTACGGGATGGCAGGATGCCGCCAATCAGTGTCAGTATGACACTCAGCAGGACAAGAGAAACTGCGCTGCTGAATGGCAACGCTGCACGTACATTCGCATCCGTAAAGTGACGTATCAGCATATTGCCCGGGATCAACAGTAGCGAAGAGATGCCAATACCGAATAATCCAGCCAGCAATCCAATAATGAAGGTTTCCGCATTAAAGACTGAAGAGATGTTCCGTTTCGAAGCACCGATTGCACGCAGAATACCGATTTCCTTTCTGCGTTCCAATACACTGATATAGGTAATAACACCAATCATGATGGAGGAAACAATCAGAGAGATCGCCACGAAGGCAATGAGAACATAACTGATCGCATTGATGATATCTGTTACAGATGTCATCAGTAACCCAACGGTATCTGTATAGGTAATAACCTTGTCTTCATCTTCTTCCCGCATCCGTTCATTGTAGGAATCAAGAATATTTAAGATTCCAGACTTGGCTTCAAAGTCTTTTGGATAAATCGTAATGGTATACGGCTTCTTGATATCTGCATAGCCAAGCAGCTTCAGATTGGAGTCATAGGATGCCGGCTGAGTAGACATCAAAGAAGATAATAATTCCGACAGTTCCTGCTCATCCATATTCATAGAGATGGCATTGGCAAATGCCTCCGGATGAATACTGAAGGCACTGTTCATGTTTTCAGCCATGTTGCCCATGCCATCCTGGATCGCAGTGGATATCTTCTTTGTCAGCTCTTCTGTGAACTTCGTCATGAATGAAGTCATCATGTTGGTAATACCTTTCGTAATACCATCTGTGATTTCACCGGTTACTTTTGAGACAGACTTTGAGATATTCTTTTCTACCTGCTGTGTATTCACTGCACTTGCGATACCACCAGAAAGAATTGCCTGTCCTTCTGGACTACGAAGGTAATTAGAGAATGACTCTGTAACATTATTAATTGAAGGTTTTTGATTAATCATCGCATACGCTGAATAGCCCATCATCAAGTCAGTACTCAGGTTATCTATTTCCTCATCAGGAATTTCTTCTTCGCGCGTGATTATATCAGCCACGAGATTAGTTATTGCTTCAGCAATTGCGCCATATTGTTCTTTTATATAGTTTTCCTGAGCTTCTCTAATCAGCGTTTCAGTTGATTTTTCTTCTTCATGAGTTTCTTCTTTATTATATTCCGCAATATAATCTGCCGCATACTTAGGAAAACCCGACAATAACTGCCACAAATTCTTGCATGCGTTCTGTTGTAATTCGTTTCTCTAATTCTGTTTCTGC
>JAFWJY010000310.1 GCA_017514525.1 Solobacterium sp.
AAGGCACTGACTGCGTATAGAAGAAACCATCTTGGTTATGTTTTCCAGATGTATAATCTCATTCCAAATCTGACAGTACGCGAAAATATCGAAGTTGGCGGTTATCTTTCTGATGCCCCGCTAGATTGTGATGAGCTCTTGAAAACACTGGGTTTAGAGAGTCATCAGGATAAGCTGCCTAATCAGCTTTCCGGCGGTCAGCAGCAGCGCACTTCAATCGGCAGAGCGATCATCAAAAATCCGGACATCCTGCTTTGTGATGAACCGACGGGTGCTCTGGACTACAACACCTCAAAAGATATTCTCTGTCTGATTGAAAAGGTCAATCAGGTATATGGAAATACAATCATCATTGTTACCCATAACGAAGCCATTCGTGAGATGGCAGATCTTGTGGTAGAGCTGCGTGATGGAACGGTAAGAAAACAGTATCGCAATGAAGTGAAGAAAGTTGCGGCGGAGCTGGACTGGTAAGGTATGGCAAAGCGCAACCCTCTGAATCATCGATTTGTACGGGAATTACGAACAGATTTTGGAAAGTATTTCGTAATCTTTTTTCTGATGCTGCTGTCAGTTGGATTTGTGTCCGGCTTTCTGGTGGCGGATAATTCCATGATCAAGGCATACAATGACAGCTTTGAAACCTACAACATCGAACATGGTCATTTTCGTGTCAGGAATGAACTTAGCCAGGCGCAGATTAAACACATTAGACGTGCAGGAGCTTCTGTCTATGAGTTGTTCTATACCGAGATCCCTCTCAATAACGGCAGTAAGCTTCGCATCTTTCCGGAACGGACCGAAGTGGATCTGGTTTGTCTGATGAAGGGCAGTTTTCCAGAAAAAGAAAATGAAATCGCTATTGACCGCATGTACGCCGATAATAATGATCTTTCTGTCGGCGATACCCTGTCAGGGAATGGCTATTCCTGGACAATCAGCGGATTGGTCGCATTCTCCGATTACAGCTGTCTGTTTGAAAACAATTCTGACAGTATGTTCGACGCAGTCATGTTCGGAGTTGGTATGGTGAGCCCATCCGGATTTGAACAAATCAAAGGGGAAGGTCTGATTCATCAGTACGCGTGGAAATATTTCAGAGAACCGAAAGACAAAATGGATGAAAATCAGATGTCCGAAGACTTTCTGGAGGAACTTCATGAAATTGTAGTTCTGGAAGATTATGTACCGCGTTACAGGAATCAGGCAATCATGTTTACCGGTGATGATATGGGCAGTGACAAAGTTATGGTGGAAATCCTGCTGTATATCATCATTGTGATCATTGCGTTTGTTTTCAGCGTTACGATTAAAGATACGATTCGCAAGGAATCTACAGTAATCGGAACTTTGCTGGCATCTGGATTTACCAGAAATGAACTGCTGGTCCACTATATGACATTACCGATGACTGTCACAGTAATCGCTGCTGTTATTGGTAATATCCTTGGCTATACCGTTATGAAGAACGTGGCGGCAGCCATGTATTATGGCAGCTACAGTCTTCCCACGTATGTGACAATCTGGAATGCAGAGGCGTTTATCAAAACAACAATCATACCAACGATAATTGTAACCCTTGTTACAGGAGGTACACTTTATCGCCGCCTGAAGATTTCGCCGCTGCATTTCCTTCGCCGGGATATTTCACGCCGCAGAAAGAGCCGTGCTTTTTATCTGCCGCATCATATGCCAATCATGGGCCGATACCGGCTTCGCGTGATTTTTCAGAACGCCGGCAGCTACATTGTTCTGGCACTCGGCATTCTGTTTGCTAACCTGCTTCTGATGTTTGGAATGCAGCTACCAAAGCTGTTGGATAATTTCAAAAACGTAATCATTGATAATCAGATTGCTGCTTATCAGACCATTTTGAAACTGCCGCTCAGCCTCAGTGATCCTTCTTCTACGAAAGTAGAACAGCTGATGGAATTTATGGAATATCAGGATGCGGTTGCGACTGAGAATCCAACTGCTGAAAAGTTCAGTGTCTACAGCTTACAGACACCAGAGGTTGAAGGTATTCGTCAGGATGGCGTGATGTTGTATGGAATCAGTGATCACAGTAAATATGTTGGTCTGGATTTCAGTAAAGGGACGAATTATATCTCAAGCGCGTTTGCGGAGAAGTATGGATTATCGGTTGGCGATGAAATTACGATGAAAGAAGAGTTTGAAGACAGGACTTATACCTTCCGCGTCGATGGCATCGCCGATTACATGGCTGGCATAGCAATGTTTATGCCAATGAAGAATCTGAATCAGACATTTGGATTTGAAGATGACATGTTTGCTGGGTATTTCAGTTCAACTGAGATTACAGATATCGATAAAGAGTACATCAGCACGGTTATCGATATTGATGCTATGACAAAACTGTCCAGACAGCTGAATGTATCCTTTGGCGGGATGATGTATCTCATTGATGGATTTGCGGTCTTGATGTATATGCTGCTGATTTATCTGATGTCCAGAATGATCATTGAGAAGAATGCCGTTTCAATTTCTCTGACAAAGATTATTGGATTTACCAACAATGAAATCTCGAAGATGTATATCAACAGCACGAGCATAGTTGTTGTTCTGTCGATGTTAACTTCCATTCCGATACTGGCTGCACTGCTGATTCCAATCTTTACGGTAATGATGAAAGAAATGATGTCTGGATGGTTTCCAATCAAGCTGGATCAAATGACGAACATTGAAATGATCTTTATTGGCTTGATAACCTATGGCATCGTCGCAATGTTTGAAATGAGAAAGATACGAAGTGTGAAGATGGAGGAGTCTTTGAAAAATGTGGAATAAAAGAAAAACAGTTTTGTGTGCATGTTTTGCGGCGTCTCTGTTCTTGACAGGATGTTCAAAACAATCGGATGAACTGGTTTCTCTGAAACCATCCAAAACAGAAGAAAACAATCTTGAAGAGGCAAAACTGCCGGAATCCTATACCACAACACTTCCAGAAAAAAAGGAAGAAAGCGTTACCGTTAAAGCAGACGCCTATGGCAATCCAAAATCTACATCAGTAGAAGTATCGCTAAGTGGCATAAGCGGAGACGGTTATGTGGAAGATCAGACCATTCTTACTGATCTTCGCAATACGAAAGGTGCAGAAGAATACTATCTGCTTGAAGATGGCAGACTTGTCTGGGATAACCTAAACGAGGCAATCACTTACAAAGGAAAGACCGAAGAACCGCTGCCGGTTGGAGTGCATCTTGCTTATTTCCTGGATGGAAAGGGAATCTCTCCAGAGGAACTGGCAGGGAAGAGCGGGCATATTGAAATTGATATAACGTATGAGAACCGCACGCATTCTTCAGCAATAATAGACGGTAAAGCGTACGACCTGCCGATTCCATTTATGACAATCACATTAATTCCGCTCGGCGATAACTTTACAAATGTGAAAACAGAAAATGGCAAAGTAATCAGCACAGCTGATACCAATGCGGTTATCGGATTTGCGGTGCCAGGTCTGCAGAACTCCCTGCGATTAACCAACTACGAAGTGACAAAAGATTTGGA
>JAFWJY010000024.1 GCA_017514525.1 Solobacterium sp.
ATAAAGAAGGAGAAAAAATCGCATGAAAAAAGAAGATATCAAAAAGGTAGTACTGGCATACAGCGGTGGTCTTGATACCTCCATCATTATTCCCTGGCTTAAGGAAAACTATAACAACTGTGAAGTCATTGCTGTTTCCGGCAATGTCGGACAGGCGGATGAACTGGAAGGACTGGAAGAAAAAGCGCTGAAGACAGGTGCTTCCAAGCTCTATGTGCTGGATCTTACAGAAGAATATGTGGATGACTTCATCGTACCGTGCCTCAAGGCCGGCGCAAAATACGAGGAGTACCTCCTTGGCACCAGCCATGCTAGACCGGTGATTGCCAAGGGGCTTGTAGAAATCGCATTGAAGGAAGGTGCCGATGCGATCTGCCATGGATGCACAGGCAAAGGCAATGACCAGGTACGGTTTGAACTGGCAATCAAGCATTTCGCACCGAATATGCATATCATTGCCCCATGGAGAGAATGGTCCATCAAATCCAGAGATGAGGAAATCGATTATGCGGAAGCACACAATATTCCGCTGCGGATCTCAAGAGAGACCAACTACTCCAAGGATAAAAACATGTGGCATCTGTCCCATGAAGGACTTGATCTGGAAGATCCGGGCAATGAGCCGACCTATGAAAAGCCTGGTTTCCTGGAAATGAGCGTTTCCCCGCTGGAAGCTCCGGATACACCGACTTACATCGAACTGGAATTTGAACAGGGTGTACCGGTTTCTCTGAACAATGAGAAGCTCTCTGCCAAAGAGATCATTCTGAAGCTGAATGAGATCGGCGGAGCCAATGGCATCGGCCTGCTCGACATCGTCGAAAACCGTCTCGTCGGCATGAAATCAAGAGGCGTCTATGAAACCCCGGGTGGAACAATTCTCTATGCGGCCCATGATTATCTTGAAACCATTACTCTGGATAAGATGACAGCGCATAAGAAAGCAGAACTCGCGCTTACCTTTGCGGACCTTGTTTATAACGGACAGTGGTATACTCCGTTACGGGAGGCACTCAGTGCCTTCGTGGACAAGACACAGGAACGCGTCAGCGGCAAAGTAAAGCTTAAGCTCTACAAGGGCAACATTATTAAAGCGGGCGTATGGAGTGACTACTCTCTGTACAGCGAAGATCTCGCTTCGTTTGGCGAATCGGATTACGATCAGACCGACAGTGCCGGATTCATCAATCTCTTTGGTCTTCCGATCAAAGTACAGGCACTTGCGGACGCAAAGCTGAAGAAATAAGGAGAAAGCAGTATGGCAAAACTATGGGCAGGCAGAACGGATGGAACGACAGATCGCATTGCGGATGATTTCAACTCGTCGATCCGGGTGGATCAGCGCATGTACAAAGAAGATATCACCGGTTCGATTGCCCATGCCAGAATGCTGAAGCGGCAGGGGATCATTCCTGCTTCGGCAACGGACCATATCGTGGCCGGCCTGGAAGGAATCCTGAAGGACCTGGAGTCCGGTGCGCTTGAAATCGATGAAACCGCGGAAGACATCCACATGTTTGTGGAGGAAGTTCTGACAGCGCGCATCGGTGATGAAGGCAAGATGCTGCATACCGCACGCAGCCGCAATGATCAGGTGGCACTCGACACCCGTCTGTATCTTCTGAATCAGTCCAAAGAGATCCGTCAGAAGATTCTGACCTTTATTGAAGTGCTGAATACCTCAGCCAAGACATACAAGGACACGATCTTGCCGGGGTATACGCATCTGCAGCGGGCACAGCCGATCATGTTCGGCCATCATCTGCTGGCGTATGCGAATATGCTGGTGCGGGACTATGACCGTCTGAAGGACTGCGAAAAACGCATGGCAGTTTCGCCGATAGGCGCCTGTGCGCTGGCCGGGACAACCTATCCGACTGACCGCGACTATGAGGCATCGCTGTTAGGCCTGCCTTCTGTCAGCCTCAACAGCCTGGATGCGGTATCTGACCGGGACTTCTGTCTGGAACTGCTCAGTGCCTGTTCGATTCTGATGATGCATCTGTCACGGTTCAGTGAAGAACTGATCCTATGGTCCAGCTGGGAGTTTGGCTTTATTGAACTCTCAGATGCTTATACGACTGGCTCCTCCATTATGCCGCAGAAGAAAAATCCGGATATGGCAGAGCTGATCCGCGGCAAGAGCGGTCGGGTGTATGGCGACTTAATGAGTCTGCTTACCACAATGAAGGGCCTTCCGCTTGCCTATAATAAAGACATGCAGGAAGATAAGGAACCGGTATTCGATGCTGTCGATACGGTAAAGATGTGCCTGGATGTCATTACGCCGATGATCGAAACGATGAAGGTGAAACAGGAAAACATGCGTTCGGCCGCACAGCGCGGCTTCATCAACGCAACGGATCTTGCGGATTACCTCGTCACCAAAGGCATGCCATTCCGGCAGGCTTATAAGATCTCCGGAGCACTGGTTGCCCGCTGTATTGAAACCAATCAGATTCTTGAGACACTGCCGTTAGCAGAATACAAAGCGGTATCCGATGTCTTTGAAGATGATCTTTATCAGGCAGTGGATCTTGATCAGGCGGCCAATCGCCGTACGTCCAAAGGCGGAACGAGCGCGCAGTCGGTAGACATGCAGACAGAATGGTTTGATCAGCTGATCAGCCGGTTGAAAGAGGATAACAAATGACAACGATTTTTATCGATGGAAGCTCCGGCACCACCGGACTGCAGATCCGGGAGCGGCTGTCCAAACGGACGGATCTTTCGATCCTGGAAGTGCCGTATGAACTGCGTCATGAAGAAGCGGTACGCAGGGAAGCGCTGAACAAGGCAGATATCGCATTTCTGTGTCTGCCGGATGATGCGGCGGAAGTATCTGCACAGCTGTGCGAAGATCCTTCAACCGTTATCATTGATACCTCAACGCGCCACCGCACGGAACCTGGGTGGGTCTATGGCCTGGCAGAACTGGAAGGGCAACGGGAACAGATCCGCAGCGCAAAACGCATTGCCAATCCCGGCTGTCATGCGACCGGATTTATTACGCTGATTGCGCCGCTTGTAAAGGCGGGTCTTCTGAAACCGGATGCTGCGCTGCAGTGCTTCTCCCTGACGGGCTATTCCGGCGGCGGGAAGAAAATGATTGCCGAGTATGAAGCCGATGGGCGTGATCTTTTACTGGATGCGCCGCGCATGTATGGACTTTCCCAGAATCACAAGCATCTCAAGGAGATGAAGGTGATTTCCGGATTAACGGCAGAGCCGATCTTCTGTCCGATCGTCGCCGATTACTACAGTGGCATGGAAACGGTCGTACCGTTATTTGCCCATGATATAAATGGAACGGCAGAAGATATTCGCAACGTCTACCGCGCACAGTACCAGGGGCCAATGATCACATTTGCCGAAGCTGCTGCAGAGGGAAATTTCCGTTCCGGCAATGCCTTTGCCGGCCGGGATGATCTCGAAGTCCGGGTGGAAGGCAATGACGAACGAATCTTACTGGTATCGCGGTTTGACAACCTGGGCAAAGGTGCCTGCGGAGCTGCGATTCAGAATCTGAATATCGTCCTGGGAATCGATGAGACAACCGGGCTGAAGACAGGAGGAAGCTTATGAAGTGGATTGAAGGCGGCGTAACAGCCGCGACAGGATTTAAGGCGTCTGGCATTCATTGCGGAATCCGTCCCAATCGGACCAAAGAAGATCTGGCGTTGATCGTTTCCGATGCGCCATGTGTTGGCGCAGGTCTGTTCACAAAGAACCAGGTCAAAGCTGCACCGGTACTTGTTGATAAGGAATCTATCAAACATGAAACCCATCGTGCGATTATCGCCAATTCCGGCATTGCCAATGCCTGCGCACCAAAGGACTATGAAAACGCGGTGCTGATGCAGAAGGTAACCGCGGAGGCACTTGGGGTTGACCCCAAGGAAGTACTGATCGGCTCAACCGGAGTGATTGGCATGAGCCTTGATGTGTCCAAGATTGAAGCGGGACTCCCGGTTCTTCTGAACAAGCTGACTTCAGATCAAAGCGGTTCGGAACTTGCCGCAAAAGCCATTATGACAACAGATACCCGGAAGAAGGAACTTGCGGTAGAAGTCGAACTGGACGGGAAGCCGGTTCATATTGGCGGCATTTCCAAAGGCTCCGGCATGATTCATCCGAATATGGGCACGATGCTATGCTATCTGACTACAGACGCAGCAATCACGAAGGATATGCTGCAGAAGGCATTAAAGGAAGTCTGTGACATCAGCTTCAACCGGATCAGTGTAGACGGGGATACCTCTACAAATGATTCTCTGATCATACTGGCCAATGGCATGGCAGGCAATGAGCTGATTGCGGCAGAAAATGACTCGTATCAGGCGTTTAAGGAAGCCCTGAAAGCACTCTGCATTGAACTGGCACGGCAGATGGCCAAGGATGGGGAAGGAGCTACCCATCTGATTACCTGCACGGTATCCAACGCCCTGGATGAAAAACGGGCGGAGATTCTGGCCAAGTCTGTGATCCGCTCCCCGCTTACCAAGGCGGCGATCTTTGGCTGTGATGCCAACTGGGGCCGTGTGCTTTGCGCGCTGGGCTATTCCGGGGAGGAATTCAACCCGGAGAAGGTGGATATTTCCTTTGCCTCCGCAGCCGGTACGATTGCTGTCTGCGAACATGGCAAAGGACTGCCGTTTGATGAAGCCAAAGCCCTCGCCATACTGAAGGAACCGGAAGTAATCATCCTTGCGGATATGCATGAAGGAACTGCTGCGGCAACCTGCTGGGGATGCGACCTTACTTTTGATTACGTCAAGATCAATGGAGATTATCGGACATGAATATGGATAACAGCACAAGAGCGAAGATCCTCGTAGATGCGCTCCCGTTTCTGGAAAAATATTACGGAAAGACCGTTGTTGTAAAATACGGCGGCAACGCCATGATCAGTGATGCACTGAAAGAACAGGTCATGGAAGACATTGTTCTGCTTTCCATGGTCGGCATCAAAGTCGTGCTCGTTCATGGCGGCGGACCGGAAATGTCCGACCTCATGAAGCGTCTTGGCAAAGAGCCGAAGTTTGTGGATGGTCTGCGCGTAACGGATTCCGAGACCGTTGAGATTGCGGAAATGGTTCTGGCTGGCAAGATCAACAAGAGCCTTGTCAACCTGCTTCAGATGAAGGGCGGAAAGGCAGTCGGTCTTTCCGGCATTGACGGCCAGATGATTCGGGCCGAATTCAAAGATGAACAGCTTGGCTACGTGGGCAATATCACCAAGATCAACGCCAAGCCGATCACAACCATGCTGGAGGCCGGTTATATTCCGGTTGTCTCCACGATTGGCTGCGACAAGAAGGGCAATATCTTCAACATCAACGGAGATACCGCTGCCGGCCGGATTGCGTCGGCAATCGGGGCAGTGCGTCTGATCATGATGACGGATATCGAAGGCATCCGCCAGGATCGGGATGACCCGAATACATTGATCCGGGAATTGAAGATCTCGGATGCTGAGGCAATGATTGAATCCGGTGTGATCAGCGGCGGTATGATTCCGAAGGTCCGCTGCTGCATTGACGCATTAAACGAAGGGGTAAAAGCCTCCGTCATTATTGACGGCCGCGTGCCGCATGCGACACTGATGGAAATACTGACCAATGAAGGTGCCGGCACAATGTTCAAAAGAGGGTAATCATGGAAGATATTAAAACTCTGGATCAGGAATATGTCGCTTCGACCTATGGCAGATACCCGGTCGTACTGAAAGAAGGCAAAGGCTCTATCGCAGTTGATGAAGCCGGTAAATCCTACATCGATATGGGATCCGGCATCGGTGTGAATCTGTTCGGGTACTGTGATGAAGTGTGGAGTAAGGCGGTGGCCGCCCAGCTCAACACCCTCCAGCATACCTCCAACCTGTACTATACCGGCCCCTGCGCAAAGCTGGCCGAACAGCTGTGCACCCGGACCGGACTGAAGAAAGTCTTTTACTGCAACTCCGGGGCAGAGGCCAATGAATGTGCGATCAAAGCGGCGCGCCGCTTTGGTCAGCTTCATAAGGGTGATGACTGCTATACGATCATCACGCTGAAGAACAGTTTCCATGGCCGCACGCTGACAACCCTTGCGGCAACCGGACAGGATAAGTTTCACCAGCTGTTTCAGCCGCTGACTCCGGGATTTGTATCGGTGGTAGCCAATGATATTGAAGCCCTGAAGGCAGCCATAGAGAACTATAACGTCTGTGCCGTCCTGCTGGAGTTTGTACAGGGTGAAGGCGGGGTCAATGTACTGGATCCTGCCTATATCAAAGCAGTCAGGGAACTCCTTGATGCCAATGACATCCTGTTGCTGGATGACGAAGTGCAGACCGGCAATGGCCGTACCGGAACGCTGTATGCGTTCATGCAGTATGGCGTACTGCCGGATGTTGTGACAAGTGCGAAAGGCATTGGCGGCGGTCTTCCGATTGGC
>JAFWJY010000311.1 GCA_017514525.1 Solobacterium sp.
CAATGCCTGGGTGGCAGATGTTACGGATAAGACCAACCGCGGCAAACTGAATTCCATTCTGGCGATCCTGCCGGTGATTGCGGTCGTCATCGTATTTGTCGGACTTGGCAGTCTGTACAACTCCGCCAACGCCAGCAATGCCCGATTCTTTATCGTGCTTGGCTGTATTCCACTGTTTACGGGAATCCTTGCCTTATTCGTACTGCAGGATGCCCCGGGGATCAAAAAATCGGAAGGACAGGATTACTTCAAAGAAACGTTCTACGGGTTCCGGAAAGACGTCTTTCAGAAACATAAGATGATCTATGTCTGTCTCTTAGCCGCCTGCATTGTCGGCATTGCCCAGCAGACGTTCTTTTCCTATCTCATCAATTTTCTGATCGTAACACTTGGTCTTGGAGATGCCTTTGTCATTCCCATGGCCGTCATCATTGTCGGGGCAGCCGTCTTTACCGCAGTCATGGGTATCCTGTTTGACCGGAAGGGGCGGAAACACTTCTACTACCCGCTGCTTGTGATCATGATTCTCGGAATCCTTTCCTTCTGGGCGATCCAGTTTACGGATGGAGTACTGAAGACCGTGATCCTGTATGCGGGCGGGGTTCTCATGATGGGCGGCATTCTGTCATTGACCGGAGCGTTGACCTCTTCCTTCCAGGATTATCTGCCGGAAGGGACGGAAGGGCGCTTTCAGGGCGTACGCATGTGCTTTATGGTGCTGATTCCGATGATCATAGGACCGATCATCTCTCTTCTGATCGGACTGGATGCAATGGGAATGAACGGAGAAGGATTTGTGCCTCCGTATACGCTGTTCCTTGCGGCGGCGGTTGTTGCGGTCTTTGCGGCGATTCCGATCTACTATGTCCGAAAGGATGCGGATCGTTCGGCTGGAAGAGAGATTGTGAAATAATTGTATTTATCATTTTTGTCTGGAATGTTTTCGTTTGACCCGTATAATAATCGGGATGCATCAGCAGCTCTTTTTGGTGCATGGAAATGGAGGTAAGCATATGAATCTTAAATCCATTGTGATTACAAATCTGATCGGTGTAACAATCATCCTGATCCTGTTCGTGAACGGGTACCGTATGCTTCGAAATAAACAGTATGAAATGAAGATCTTCCACGTCATGTTATGGGTGATCCTCTCGAGCTGCCTTGTTGAGATGTTCTCGTATATCGTCGACGGAAGACTCTTCCCCGGCGCAGTTCCTCTGAATATGGTTCTCAATTCGTATCTCTACATTTCGAATGTCAGCTATACCGCAATCTGGATCAAGTTTGTTGACTACAAGCTGAACGGAGATGTAAAGCGTCTGAAGGAAAACTACCGCTGGCTGAATATCCTGGTTATGATCTGCACGATCGCGGTCATCGGCAATCTCTTTGGAAACTATTTGTTCTATATCGATGAATTCAACATTTATCATCGGACAGCCGCATCTTATATCTTCTTCGTTCTTCCGATTTCCGGACAGCTCTATGCGATCTGGATGGTCAACCGGGCGAAACGGGCAAGTCAGGGTCTGGAGTTCTTCCCAATCTGGTCATTCCTCTGTCCGTTCCTGATCGGAGTCATTGTGCAGGCAGCAGTGTACGGCATTTCGATTGCCTGGTGCGGAGCTGCTATTGGACTCTGTTCCCTGTATATGAGTCTGCAGAATAAGCTCATATATGATGATGCGCTGACCGGGCTTTACAACCGGTATTACCTCCGGACGATCCTGTCTACCGATGAATGGAACAGCAGCGAACAGCGTTCCGGAATCATGCTCGATGTGGATTTCTTTAAGGATATCAATGACACCTGGGGGCATTCCAAAGGGGATGAAGCACTCTGCGATCTTGCAAATATACTGGAGGAATCCATCCCGGATAATGCGATTGCGATCCGTTATGCCGGAGATGAGTTTATTGTTCTGCTTATGACGAAGGATGAACAGG
>JAFWJY010000312.1 GCA_017514525.1 Solobacterium sp.
TATGGCTTTGGCCGATATGCTACGGATGACTCGGTAGCTCTGTGGTAGAGCAACTGACTTTTAATCAGTGGGTCGAGAGTTCGAGTCTCTTCCGAGTCACTACAAAGTTCGTTTGCAGATGTAGTTCAATGGTAGAACGGCAGCCTTCCAAGCTGCATACGGGGGTCCGATTCCCCTCATCTGCTCTCTAGAATGGCAAATGCCATTTTTTTCTTTAAGGATGACGTTTTCTGAACGGGAGACTATATGAAATTTCAGGATGATTATTTAGATGCCCGTAAGGCAGGTCAAAGGGCAGTAAGAAAAGCACAGCTGGAAGGTCGTTATCCGTTTCTTCCGGCGTTGGACGATTTACTGGGAAGTGAAGGGGACGGACTGTCACAGGTGAACCTCGGTATTCGTGAAGTTCCTTTGGATATGGTTGTCGGCACCAAGACTGCGGGCAGACAGAATTCCTTTGCGAATAACTACATGCCCTTACTGGAAAATGGAACGGAATTCGCTTCCAAGTGGGATCGTGTATTTTCCTATCAGATGAATGTAGGCATCAGTGATCCAATCAAGTGCTATGAATACATGAAGCGCTTCTATGTGCTGGAAGGCAACAAGCGCGTATCGGTACTGAAATACCTTGATGTGCCTTCTGTTGAGGCAGAAGTCATACGGGTGCTGCCAAAGCGGACCGATGACCCGAATGTACAGACCTATTATGAATTTGTGGAGTTTGACCGGATCTGCCCCGTTTATGAAATTGATTTTACAAGACAGGGGGAATACAAGGAGTTTGTAGAACTGCTTGGCCTGACGATGGATGAACCGTGGTCAAGCGATACGGTTCATATGGTAGAAGGTGCGTATTATCGCTTTCTGCGTGCCTATAAAGAAGTGAATCCGAATGGAATTGAAGGAATGACACCGGCCGACGGACTGCTGGTATATCTTTCCATTTACAGTGTGCAGAGTCTGATCGATCTGCCCCGTTCCACGGTTGAAAACCGGATTCGGCGACTGAAGGAAGAATTCAAGTCAGAAATCAACGAGAATAATATCGCGCTGCAGAAGAACCCAACGGATATTCAGGAAAAAAACCGCGGTTTTCTGGCAAACTTCTTCAGTGCACCGCGTCAGTATACCGAAGCCAATCCGCTGAATGTCGCATTCCTGTATACGGATCATCCGAAACGCTCTGCCTGGACCAGTGATCAGGAAATCGGACGCATCTATCTGAACCATTGTTTCAATGGGCTTGTGACGACAAGTGCCTATTTTGACTGCAATACGGATGAACTGATTTCTGAGGCAATCACGAAAGCCGCAAATGCAGGAAGTGATATGATCGTCACAACCTCACCGGCAATGATGCCGCGAACACTTCGTGCTTCCATTCATTATGACAAAATCCGCTTCCTCAATATGTCGCTTAACCTGTCGCACCGCACGGTACGTACGTATTATGCCCGGATGTATGAGGCAAAGTTTCTGATGGGGGCAATTGCCGCACTGAACAGCGAAAATCATAAAGTCGGTTATGTCGCCGAACATCCGATTTATGGTGATATTGCCAACATCAATGCGTTTGTGATCGGCGTTGCTTTGATCGATCCTTCCTGCAAGGTTTACCTTGAATGGGCGACCGTATCCGATCGCGACTGGAAAGAAGCGTTCCGCAAAGAAGGAATCTCGGTTATCTCCGGGTTTGACTATGCGCCGTTTGAAGGGCAGGAAACGGAACATGGCGTCTATCGCGTCAATGAAGACGGCACGGTAACGACTCTTGCGTCACCGCTGTTTATCTGGGGCAAATACTATGAACTGATTCTGCGCACGGTAATTAACGGGACCTACAATGATGATCCAAGTACGCAGAAGAATCAGGCAACCAATTACTGGTATGGTCTTTCCTCTGGCGTCATTGATGTAAATATCAGTGAAGCAGTTCCCTACTATAACCATAAATTGAACGGCATCCTGAAAAAAGGATTGATTCGCGGATCTATTCTGCCGTTTTCCGGAGAGATCCACAGTCAGGATCGTATGATTCAGGGCAGAGGCGCCCCGCATCTGACGGATGATGCGATCATACGTATGGACTGGCTGAACGATAATGTCATTGGTCACATTCCTGCGGCCAGCGAGCTGAATACCCCGGCTCAGGAAGTTGCGGCAGTCAGCGGTGTTACGACGGATCTGAAAAAAGCGACAAAGGTGGAAAGCGAATGAAGATTATGGCAGTCGCGGATACGGAACTTCCGTATCTGTACGAATACTACAATCCCCAGCGCACCAAAGGCGTAGATGTGATCATCGCCTGCGGAGATCTGAAAGCCAAATATCTGGAGTTTTTGACGACGGTCGTCAATAAACCGCTGTTTTATGTCCGCGGCAATCATGATACAGACTTCAAGGACAAACCGCCGGAAGGCTGCACCTGCATTGACGGACGGATGTATGAGTTTAACGGTCTGCGCTTACTTGGCTTGGGCGGTTCGATGCGGTATAATACGAGTCCGTTCATGTATACGGAAACACAGATGGAACGACGCATCCGTCGGCTGCGTATGAAAATGCGCATCTATGAAGGATTTGATGTGCTTGTCGCACATTCGCCGGCAGCTGGATACGGAGATCTCGAAGATCTTCCGCATCGGGGATTTGAGTGTTTTAACAGACTGCTGGAAACTTATAAGCCGGCGTATATGCTGCATGGACATGTACACAGGGAGTATGGTGATTTTCAGGCAGTCCGCGAACATCACAGCGGAACGAAGATCATTAACTGTTACGGGTATCAGATCATTGATATACCGGACGAGATTATTACAGAACGCAGTAAATGGGCAAAGCGGTTGATCCGTATGTATCAATTGAAGGAGTACCGCAAAGGAGAAGAGTTCGATGCATCGACATACTTGGCTGGAAGTGGATCTTGGTTTGGTGGAATCTAACATCCGCCGGATCGGAGAAATCTGTCAGAAAAAACTGATTGCGGTTGTAAAAGCAGATGGTTATGGCTGCGGGGATATCAAGATTGCGGAGGCGGCAGAACGCGCTGGCGTAACGATGCTGGCTGTATCGTCTGCAGATGAAGCGCTGATCCTGCGGCAGAAAGGCTATGCTGGAGAACTGCTGATTCTTGGGCATACGGATGCGGAAGATATTCCGGAACTGATCAAACAGAATATCTCCGTACCTGCCTATTCCTTGAACTGGGTGAAGCGAACGGTAAACTGTTCCTGCAAGGGACTTAAGGTGCATCTGAAAGTGGATACCGGCATGAACCGGATTGGCTTTCATTCCATACCGGAACTGAAGGAAGCAATTGAACTTCTGGAAGCGGCTGGGGCGCAGGTGACAGGTATCTTTACCCATTTTGCCTGTGCGGATACAGATAAAGAATTTACCTTAAAACAGTTTGAGCGGTTCCAGACAGCGGTTCAGGCATTAAACCATCACTTTGAATGGATTCATTGTGATAACTCCGAGGCAACTCTCTGGCTGAAGGAAGACTGTTCCAACGCATGCCGCATTGGCATCTCTATGTATGGCATCTCAGAAACATTAAAGGATCTGTATCATCCGGTTTCCCTGTATTCTAGAGTATTCTTTATCAAGCAGGTGCACGCTGGTGATACGATCGGCTATGGCGCAACCTATACGGCAGA
>JAFWJY010000313.1 GCA_017514525.1 Solobacterium sp.
ATCTTAGGTCCGATGATGGAGAAGATCGTGGATGCGATCGCAAAGACAATAATGACTGTCAGCTGAAGAGTATAAGGGCGAAGGTAATGAAGCAGTTTGACAATAGTGCCGCGGAAATCCTTGGCCTTGTCACCTGCCATCATGCCACGGCCGCCCGGACCGCGGTGCTGACTGGAACGTTTCGGAGCACTCATGCCAGTTCCTCCTCGCTTAATTGAGAATAAGCAATTTCCTGATAGACTTTGCAGGTTTGCATCAGTTCATCATGTGTACCAATGCCGGAGATCTGTCCTTTATCAAGAACGATGATCTTGTCTGCGTTGCGTATCGTGCTGATGCGCTGGGCTACGATCAGAACCGTAGACCGTGTCTTTTCAATCAGCGCATTCAAAGCTGTGCGAAGTTTTGCGTCTGTTGCGTAGTCAAGCGCAGAGAACGTATCGTCGAAGATATAAATCTGTGCATTTTTGGTTAATGCACGGGCAATGGACAGGCGCTGTTTCTGACCGCCGGATACATTTGTGCCATCCTGTGAAATTGGCTCATCCAGTTTGCCTGGCATCCGGTTTACGAATTCACTGGACTGAGACACTTCAAGTGCAGTCTGGATGGTTTCATCTGAAGCGTTTTCGTCAGCATAGCGCAGATTTGAGCCGACTGTTCCGGAGAAGAGCGTAGCTTTCTGAGGAACGTAGCCAATACGCTCACGCAGATCATGCTGGGTGACATTGCGAATATCTGTTCCGCCGATTGTGATGGAACCTTCCGTCACATCAAAGAAGCGCGGAACAAGATTAACCAGTGTACTCTTACCAGAACCGGTCGAACCGATAAATGCGACAGTCTCACCTGGTTCAGCGGTAAAGCTGATATGAGACAGTACGTTTTCTTCTGCTTTTGGATACTTGAAGGAAACATCATGGAATTCAATCGTCTGGCTAGTCTCCGGCAGCCTGGCAGGGCTGTCTGGATCTGTAATTGCCGGCTCTGTTTCCAGTACTTCAAAGACACGCTTTGCGCTTACAGCAGAACGGGGAATCATGATGAAGATCGTAGCGATGATCATAAAGGACATCAGGACATGTACGGCATACTGAAGGAATGCCATCATATCGCCGATCTGTATCGTTCCAAGGTCAATCTGTCTGCTTCCAAACCAGATGATCAGGACGGACACAAAACTCATCAGGAATGTCATTGCGGGCATGATTGTAGCGATTGCGCGATTTACGAAGATGTTGATTCTGGTAAGATCAGCATTAACGTCATCAAAGCGCTGTTCTTCTTTCTTCTGATTATTGAAGGCACGAATGACCAGCATACCGGAAAGCAGTTCTCTTGTGACCAGGTTCAGATTATCGACCAGTTTCTGGATGACGCGGAATTTCGGCAGAGTGATATAGAAGGTGACTGCCATAAGAAGAACGATAACGATCAGCACAGCACCAAGTAT
The DNA here is from genome assembly GCA_017514525.1 of Solobacterium sp. Classification (GTDB taxonomy): domain Bacteria; phylum Bacillota_I; class Bacilli_A; order Erysipelotrichales; family Erysipelotrichaceae; genus Bulleidia. Next base: position 1,454 of record JAFWJY010000313.1, read on the forward strand.
TCTTGCCATACCTGTATAACGCAGCACCTTGAACAGAGAGGTCAGACCCATAAACGGTGCGAACAGAACAATTCGCAATAACATGTTGATAACCATCTGGATCTGCTGAATATCATTCGTGGTACGCGTGATTAAAGAGGCAGTAGAGAAACGGCTGAATTCTTCACTGGAGAAGGATTCCACCCGCTTGAATACATCCGCACGAATATTGCGTCCGGCACCAATTGCGGTGCGGGAGGAAAGATAGGAAGAACCAATCGCACAAAGGCTGCCTAACAGCGTGATCAGCAGCATCCATAATCCTTCTTTGAGAATGTATCGATTCTGCATGGATTCAACACTGATACCTAGAGCAGTGTATTCCGAACGCAGAGCGATCATAGCCGCGGAACGTAGGTTTTCCTCCGTGTAGCTGTTCATCTGTTCATGAACCTGCGCGCGGATGGTTTCAGCCATTTCCGGCTTTGCGCTGATCAGCTCATAAACCTGCTCAGCGTTTGTGCCCATAGCAGAAGCCATTTCTTCGTTTTCAAGCATGGATACCACCAGAAACGGTTCGATCAGAAACTCTCCTGAGTTTTCTTTATCCGTCCTGATGTACACAGCTTCCGATGCCAGTGCAGGATAAATATCCTGCATGGGGGAACCGGCATTTTCCAGCGTATAAGACGCTTCAAACTGCTTCTGTTCTTCTTCATTCATAAACAGCCGCATCGCATCATAGGTGGATGCCCGCAATGCTTCGGGAGCAGGATCATCGATACCGTTGTATTGAATGCCATAGGTAACGATATTTGACATATAGTCAGGCAGTGCCAGTTCAAATTGTACCTGCATAAATGTCAAAGCGATGATTGCGAGAACAGAAAGCCAGAATGGTTTCAGATAACGCAGTGCTTTTACCATTCATAAACCTCCTAATACTTTGTAAAGCACTATGCATTATAAAACTCCCTATCCGTAATAGAAACAACAATGCACAGATTGTACAAAGGAATAACACTGACCGGGAAAAATGGGTATGATGGTAGGGATAAAGAGGTTCAGCATGGAAAAACTATATTTCGCATCAGACTACCAGGAAGGAATGTGTGAAGAGATCCTGGAATGCCTGCAGAAGACCAACCGCATACCGACAAGCGGATACGGTACCGATGAATACAGCGAGCAGGCCAGGGAGAAAATCCGTGTGCTCTGTGATGCGCCGGATGCGGAGATTCATTTTCTCAGCGGCGGAACACAGGCAAACAAGACGGTGATTGCGTCAATTCTGAGAGACTATCAGGGTGTGATTGCGGCAGATACCGGACATGTCAGTCTTCATGAAGCAGGAGCGATCGAATATACCGGCCACAAAGTACTGACAATTCCGGGTGAGCGCGGAAAGCTTTCCGCAGACGCCCTGGATCAGTATGTAAGTATGTTTTATGCGGATGGCAATCATGAACACATGGTCCAGCCAGGAATGGTTTATATTTCACAGCCAACGGAATACGGAACGCTGTATTCCAGACAGGAGCTGGTACAGCTGCGGGAAGTATGCGACAAGTGGAAGCTGCCGCTTTATGTGGATGGCGCAAGACTAGCCTATGCGCTTGCCTGCAGAGAGAATGATGTAACGCTGAAGGATCTGGCACATTACTGTGATGTGTTCTATATTGGCGGCACAAAGTGCGGCGCAATGATCGGAGAAGCAGTTGTGATTGTGAATCGGGAGCTGGTGCCGCATTTCTTTACTTCCGTCAAACAGCATGGCGCATTGCTCGCAAAAGGAAGGCTGCTTGGTATTTCCTTCAATACGTTATTTACAGATGGATTATATGAAACACTGGGGAAACATGCGCTGGAACTGGCAGAGCAGATCAAGCAGGCGCTACGTACAAACAACTGGAAATTCTATTTTGAAGCGCCAACCAATCAGATCTTTGTTGTTGTGGATAATGAAACATTAAAGAAACTGGATCAGAACGTAGTCTACAGTTTCTGGGAACCATATGATGAGACCCATACGGTAATCCGCTTTGCGACAAGCTGGGCAACGCCACAGGAAGATGTGGATGCGCTGATTGAACTGATCCGGCAGTACAAGCGTTAAACGAGGCGTTAAGTGAAAAAACGATTACAGAAAATCCTGTTATGTCTGTTTGTTCTAACTGTTGCTTATCTGGTGACATATTACCCTGGAGATAAAAACGCCATTGCGGCCATGCGTTCAGACGAAACGGTTGCGATTTCCAGGACGGATTACGGCTGGTATTTTGATGGCCCGTCAGAAGATGATGTGCTCATCTTTTATGCAGGGGCGAACATAGAAGAAACAGCGTACGCTCCCTTGCTTCATAATCTGGCAGAACATGGAATGGACGCATGTCTGTTAAAACTTCCGTTTCGAGTTGCGCTATTTGCGACCGATAAAGCAGATGAGGTGATCAGGCAATATCACTATAAGAACTGTTATGTCGGCGGACATTCCCTTGGCGGCCTGACTGCCGGGTTGTTCGCACATAAAACCAGTTTAGACATCAAAGGTGTCATTCTGCTGGCTTCATACCTGTATAAGCCGGTTCGTGAAACCATGCATGTCATCAGCATTTACGGAACAGAAGACAAAGTCCTTAACATAAAAAAAGTGAAAGAGATGCGGAACCATATTTCCGGTGCGTATGACGAGGTGATCATCGAAGGCGGCAATCATACCCAGTTCGGCAATTACAGAAAACAGATTCTGGATGGCGATCCGAAAATCACATGGCAGGAACAACAGCAGCGCACCGTAGAAACAATCCTTAAGTGCACCAAAGAATAACGCTTACAGCTGATTCGGGCTGAGAGCGTTTTTTTTGTGTGAGGGAAGTTTTTCATGCCTGCGGTCCAAAGTATATAATGAGGTTGCATTAAACATACTGCAGTAATCATCAAACGACAGCGAATAATAGAAGGAATTTCGTTTTATGAGTGAACTCAAAGATCATTTCACATTAGAAGAAAATATGCTGCTGCCGGCGATCAGATGGATGGCAGAACAGGTTCCGGGTGGCTTTTTTGTTTACCGTGTGGATGAAACGCAGGAGCTGCTTTTTGTGAATCAGGTTTGCCTGCGGCTGTTTGGGTGTGAAACATCAGAAGAGTTCAGGGAGCTGACAGGAAATACTTTTAAGGGACTTGTTTATCCGGATGATTATAAAAAGACGCAGGAATCGATCAACGAACAGATCTCAAACCCGGAAAACAATAATCTGGATTACGTGGAATACCGCATTATCCGCCGCGACGGTGCAATCCGCTGGGTAGATGATTACGGTCATTTTGCGCATCTGCCAGGGTATGGCGATGTGTTCTATGTGTTTATTGGAGATATTACCGACAAGCATAATGTTCAGGAAGATGCACATCGTCAATCCAAGGTATATGAAGGCATGCTGGATCAGTTCAATACCATGGCGGATGAAAGTCTTACGGTATTGCGGACCAATATTACAACTGGAGTTATAGAAGATATCCGAGGACGTGATCTGTATGATGCTGACTATATCGGAGGCCCGCTCGCAGAAAGTATCAGAGTGCGTTCAGAGAGTTTTCTGGTTCCTGGGGATAAAGAGCGGTACGATGAAATTTTTGCGTTGGAACGTCTTGTTGACCGTTACTACAACGGGAAAGGACCGGCTGTATTTGTCGGCTACTGCCGCAGAGCTTCCGGCAAACAGTGCTTTGTCCGTTTTTCCGGTTCTGTTGCGATCGATCCGATTACCAATGATGTCATTGCCTTTGGCGTAGAAACAGAATACAACACCGAGAAAGTAACAGAGATTCTTAATAAACGCGTTCTCGCGCAGCAATACGATATGGTTTCGTATATTGTCGGAGATCGTTA
>JAFWJY010000025.1 GCA_017514525.1 Solobacterium sp.
AGCAGTCGCGGCTTTTTCAATGAAGAACTATGAAATCCGGGAACTGAAAACCGGAGAACCGTATGCAGTACATACTTACACCTGGTATGAGCTGATCGGCCGGTTCTATTCCAAGCTGTTTGTGATTGACTCCAAGAATGCCGTACAGGACCCGGAGAATCCGGATCTTGAACGCAAGTACTACTGGGGCAAGAACCCGTATAACGGAACACCTGCATTACTATGCTCCGGCTGTACATTCAAGTATCAGATGTATTTCAACGGCACATTCCCGTTTATTCATCAGAACAAATTCCGCTTTGACTTCGGGACATCCTTCCCGTCCAACCAAGGTATTCCGACTCTGCAGGTTATTAATGAAGGACAGGGTTCGACAAAGAAAGTCAATCAGACATTTGAAACCGGTCTGAATGAAGACAGCGCGCTGATTCAGACAAGCTGCCAGTACAAAGTACAGACAGACCATCTTGACGCAAAGCGCTTTACAGACAAATACGCGAACTGTCTGTCTTATCATGAATCTCCATCCATGGTTAATACCTCATATCTGCTGGGACTTATCGCATTAGTCATCGCCTATGTTATGGGTCTTCCGCTTGGTATCGGTATGGCCCAGAACAAAGATAAGCTCTTTGACAAGATTGGTATCGCTTATATCAACCTGCTGATTGCAGTACCGTCACTCGCGTTTATCTTCTTCATGCGCTCCATCGGTACACTTTTCAGTCTGCCGGATAAATTCCCGCAGCTTGGCTTCAATGATATCCGTTCCTATATCATGCCGGTACTGATTCTGGCATTGCTGCAGACACCGAGTCTTATGATGTGGCTGCGCCGTTATATGATTGACCAGTCCAACGCGGACTATGTCAAGTTTGCTCGCGCAAAGGGTCTCTCCCAGCGTGAAATCTTCCGCAAGCATATTCTGCGGAATGCGATCATTCCGATCGTCAACGGAATTCCGTCTTCCATCATCCTGTGTATCAGCGGTGCGCTGATCACAGAGTCTGCGTTCGCTGTTCCGGGCATGGGTAAGATGCTGCCGGATGCGATCAAGCAGGCGAACAACAATATGGTCATCACCCTGGTGTTCATCTTCACGACACTGTCGATCCTGTCCGTATTGATCGGCGACCTTCTGATGACGGTCGTTGACCCGAGAATTTCATTAACAGCGAAGGGAGGTGAATAAGTGATGACAGAGTTAAATCAGGACTTATTCGAAATTGAAATCGCAGATGATTCCGAATCTGAACACATATCTGCTCCTCAGTATTCCTACTGGCGCAGTGTATTCAGAAGGTTCTTTTCCTCCAAACTCGCTATCTTCATGATGATCCTTTCCGGTATCGTTATTCTGCTGGCAATCTTCCAGCCTATGATCTCCGGATATGATCCGAATGTTACACCGAATATCAACCGTCCGGAAATGAAATACATCCGGCCGAATGCCACCTATTGGTTTGGTACCGATGATGTTGGCAATTCCTTGTTTGATGCCGTATGGAAAGGAACAGCGACATCGCTCTTCATTTCCTTCATGGCAACTGCCATTACGACGGTACTTGGCGTTGCGGTAGGCATGTGGTGGGGCTTCTCCAAGCGGGTAGATACCGTCATGATTGAAGTCTATAACATCGTCTCCAATATCCCGGCTACCCTGATCGCGATGATTCTTGTCTATGCGATTGGCGGTGGTGTCTGGCAGCTGATCTTTGCGCTATCCGTTACCTCCTGGGTAAGTACGGCATACTTCATCCGTGTCCAGGTTATGATTATTCGTGACCGCGAATACAACTTAGCCTCTCGCTGCCTGGGCACACCGACCTGGAAGATTATCACGCACAATATTCTTCCGTATCTGGTGTCTGTCATCATGACCAGCATCAGCCGTGATGTTCCGTCCTTTATTTCGTATGAAGTATTCCTGTCCTTTATCGGCGTCGGTCTTGGTCAGCAGTATGCATCCCTTGGCCGTATGATTCAGCAGTATTCACCGTACATGACATCAACACCGTATCTGTTCTGGATTCCGGTTGCGATTTCTGCGCTGATTTCCGTTTCACTGTATATCGTTGGTCAGACACTGGCAGACGCGAGTGACCCGCGTACACACATGATCTAAGAAGGGGGTAATGATAATGAGCGAAAATAAAAACATTATATTATCCGTCAAGGATCTGGAAGTGAAGTTTAAAGTCCGTGACCGTGTGCTGACTGCGATTCGCCACATTTCCATGGATTTTGAAGAAGGAAAAGTCGTCGCAATCGTAGGTGAGTCCGGTTCCGGTAAATCGGTATTTACAAAAACATTCACCGGTATGCTTGAAGTGAACGGTGAAGTCTCCAATGGTGAAATCTGGTTTGAAGGCCAGGATCTTGCCAAGATCAAAAAAGACTCTGAATGGGAAAAGATTCGCGGTAAGAAGATTGCCACGGTATTCCAGGACCCGATGACAAGTCTGAACCCGGTCAAGACGATTGGTGATCAGATTTCAGAAGTCATTATCAAACATCAGGGCAAATCGAAATCGGAAGCGAAGAAGCTTGCGATTGAGATGATGGATAAAGTCGGAATTAAAGAACCGGATAAGCGTTATGATGAGTATCCATTCATGTATTCCGGTGGTATGCGTCAGCGTATCGTTATCGCGATTGCGCTGGCATGCCATCCGAGGATTCTGATCTGTGATGAACCGACAACTGCACTGGACGTTACGATTCAGGCGCAGATTATCCGCCTGATCAAGGATCTTTCTGAGGAATATGGCTTTACAACGATCTACATTACACACGACCTTGGAGTCGTAGCCAATGTCGCAGATATCGTTGCGGTTATGTATGCAGGCCAGATCATTGAATACGGTCTCGTAAATGAGATCTTCTATGATTCCAAGCATCCATATACCTGGGGACTTCTGTCCTCCCTGCCGCAGCTTGGTGAGAAGGGTGAAGAACTCTTCGCAATCCGTGGTACACCGCCGTCTCTGTTTGAGGCAGTTAAGGGTGATGCCTTTGCGCCACGTTCCAACTATGCGATGAAGATCGACTATGTACAGGAACCTCCGTTTTTCAAGGTGACGGATACCCACTATGCCAAGACATGGCTGCTGGATCCGCGTGCTCCGAAAGTAGAGCCGCCGGCAGCAGTGAAGAATCTTCATAAACGCATGCTGGCATTGACAGCGAAGGGAGGAATTTACGGTGAGCGTTAATAACGAAAAAGAAGTTCTTCTCGATATTCAGCATGTCGAAGTTACGTTCAACAATTCAAGACACCATAACTTCAAAGCGGTTAAGGACGCCAACTTCCAGATCTATAAAGGAGAAACCTTTGCGCTGGTAGGTGAATCCGGTTCCGGAAAGACAACCATTGCCCGTGCCATCATTCGTCTGAATGATACGTCAAACGGTGAAATCCTTTTCAAAGGAAAAAAGATCAATGGTCCGCTGTCAAAGGAAGACAAAAAATGGGTTCAGCGAAATATTCAGATGATTTTCCAGGATCCTGCTGCCTCCTTGAACGAACGTGCAACGATTGACTACTGTATTTCCGAAGGACTGTATAACTTCCAGCTGTATAAAGATGAGGCAGACCGACAGAGAAAAGTTGATGAAGCCTTGAACTCCGTTGGACTTCTGCCGGAACACAAGTCTCGTTATCCACATGAGTTTTCCGGTGGTCAGAGACAGCGTGTCGGCATTGCCCGCGCCATGATCATGGAACCGGAGTTCATCATTGCCGATGAACCGATTTCCGCGCTGGACGTATCGATTCGTGCGCAGGTGCTCAACCTCATGAACAAGTTCAAGGAAGAACGTGGACTGACTTACATGTTCATTGCCCATGACCTGTCAGTTGTCCGCTACTTTGCGGATCGAATCGGTGTCATTCACAATGGCCGCATTGTTGAAATCGCGGAATCTAATGAACTGTTCCACTTCCCGATTCATCCGTATACCCGCTCTCTGCTGCAGGCAGTACCGATGCCGGATCCGGAGATTGAGAAGGCTAAAGTGCTGAAGGCATATGATCAGGAGAAGGAAGACAGAACGGCAGAAACCGGTTCCCTTCAGGAGATCAAGCCGAATCACTTCATCTTCATGAGCGAAGAAGAGCGACCGGAATATGAAGCGCTGATCGCAGAAATGGAAAAGTATAAAGAAAACTGATCCGGATTCTGATGAGTGTTTCACTGTCAGTTACCTGTAGCTGCTAAGCCGGGAACTGCGGATTCATGTCACACACAATATTTAAAATGACTGCATTGGTTTCAAATCAGTGCAGTTTTTATGTTGGCAGATGGGTTTCCAGACGGTTTCTGACCGAGCAGTACGTATAGCTGCTGGCCGTATTGATGCGGATTTTGCTGTATGTTAGAATACGAATAGGTTAGAGAATACTAACTAAAAAAGTAGGCTTGCAATGAACGTTTGGGTAATTCTGATTGAAATGCTTGTGTTTGCGGTTTTGTTTACAATGCTGGTGTTTTTCAGCTATCGGGATGAACAGAAATACAGCATTGGAAGTATCCATAATTATCCGCCGGATATACAGGAGGAATATTTTAAAACCCATCCGCGAGTGGATGTCTCCTATAAGTCAAAGAAGGTCATTCTGACCAAGACGTTTGGGATTCTCTTTTTTATCGTGATTATATATGCCTGCGCAAGAATTGCCGGTGCTACTACATTTAAACAGGGATTTCTGCTCGGCCTAGGTCTCATGGTCTGGATTGGCATCTATGATACCTTCTTTCTTGACTGGGTACTGTTTGCCAATCTTCCCCAGGCAAGACTGGAAGGAACAGAACATATGGATGAGGCATACCACCAGAAGTGGTTTCATGTGAAAGGCATGTTGTGGCCGGGAATTTTGTTTGCGGTAATCGTTGGGCTCGCAACCGGTACGCTGGTCGCATTTATCCATTAGGGAACGGTTTCCTGAATCGATCTGTGAAAGAACCACCGGACGAGTGGCTCGAATCTTATGAACAAAAAAACAGTAGTATAACCGAAATCCCGCTAAAAAATGGCGATATAATTTCGTGAAACCGGTTACAATGTTTATAAGACATAAACACGGATAAGAAGGAGAACGAATTATGGCACTGCATGTAATGGAAGAAGCGAATCACTGTCTTGGGTGTAAGAAGCCAAGATGTCAGGAGGGATGCCCGATCCATACAAATATTCCTGAAGTCATTCGACTTCTGAAAGACGGGAAACTGAATGAAGCAGGATGGATCCTGTTTGAAAACAATCCGCTGACCACAGTCTGCAGTCTTGTATGCAATCATGAAGCACAGTGCGAAGGACATTGTGTGCAGGGAATCAAAGGGTCACCGGTACATTTTTCAATCATTGAAAACTATATTTCCACTACTTATGCCAATCAGATGACAGCCGGGCCAAAAGAATGGAATGGCAAGAAAGCTGCAGTTATTGGGGCAGGACCTTCCGGTATCACGATTGCGATTATTCTGGCACGGTACGGTTATAAAGTTACGATCTTTGATACCAGAGACAAGATTGGCGGCGTTATGCGCTATGGCATTCCTGATTTCCGTCTGCCGGATTCCGTACTGGATGACCTCAAGTACCGTCATCTGGACCTGAAGGGAATTGAGTTCCGCCCGAACACTAATATCGGTTCTGCACTTACGATTGATGATCTGTTCCGGGATGGTTATCTGAGCATTTTCGTTGGCGCTGGTCTCTGGAAGCCGCGTAAGCTGAATATCCGCGGTGAAAGCCTTGGCAACGTTACTTATGCGATCAACTATCTCGCTTCTCCGGAAGCTTATAAGATCGGCGAACGCGTCATGGTGATTGGTGTCGGCAATGCGGCGATGGACTGCGCCCGTACCGCAATTCGCATGGGTGCACGATATGTTACCTGTGTGGCACGCGGCGATCAGGTTCGTGCAAGCCAGTATGAGGCAAGCTATGCCAAGCTGGAAGGTGTTGAATTCCTGATGAACAAGTGCACGCTGGAGCTTCGTGAAGATGGTGTAGTGCTTGCGGACAGCGTCAAAAATGAAGAGGGCAGAACGGTACCGCAGGAAGGTTCTGAGAAACTGTATCCATGTGATTTCATCGTGATTGCGGTCAGTCAGGAAGCTGAAAGCAACCTCGTATCCACTACAAAGGGCATTGATACGGCTAAGGGTGGATTACTGTCAGTCGATGAAGAAGGCCATACCAGCAGAGCCGGCGTCTTCGCGGCAGGCGATATGGTTAACGGAGCCCGCACGGTCGTAGAAGCAGTTGCCAACGGCAAACGCGTTGCGGAGGCAATGCATGAATATATGCAGGGACTTGAGGTTCCGGTGATGACTGATTATCCGGATGCGCCAAGAGTAGAACCGAAAGATGTATCGGTTCTTAATGAACAGGTAATCGGATAATCTGCTTCCATCGTCTTGGCTGGGATGCAATGGTATCTTAAGAATAACGTTAAACAGAGGTGCGAAACGGCATCTCTGTTTTTTACAAGAAGTATTAGAATGGAATTTATATCTGAGAGGTAGGAATCGTTATGAAATCATTGTTCGAAAAAATTCATACACCAAATTTCAGATGGTCAGACTTCTTTCTGTTTGCCATGTTGTCGGGATTGGGGCTGACTATATTGGGACAGGTGGTCGGTGATTTTCTGATGAACGTCTGTCTTGGAAGCCTGCAGGGTCCGATGGCAGAGTTTCTGAAGATGTATCTCTCCTTTATTGGCATCTGGATTGTGACGCTGGCAGTGATGGCGTTGTTCAGACGCAACCGGCCGATGCTGAAAACACTTGGACCGGCGTTAACGAATAATCGCATCTCGTTCTTTCTGCTGGGTCTGCTGATTGGATTTTTGATGAATGGTTTCTGCATTCTGATTGCCTGGCTGAATAAAGATATCGCATTGAGCTTTGACTCATTTCAGCCGCTGCCGCTGATCTTCCTGCTGGTGGCCGTCCTGGTGCAGTCTGGAGCAGAGGAACTGATTGGACGCTGCTATGGGTATTACCGTATCACACGCGGATATCGGAGCAAATGGTTCGCAATTTTTGTGAATTCTGTATTCTTTGCCAGTCTGCATGGGGGCAATCCCGGCATTTCGGCATTAGCGCTGATCGAACTGTTTGTGACAGGGCTTATGTATGGAGCCTGCGTACGTTATTTCGACAGTCTCTGGATCGTAATTGGCATGCACACCATGTGGAACTATACGCAGAGTATCATCTTTGGTCTTCCCAACAGCGGCATTGTCAGTCTGTATTCTATCTTTCATCTGGATGCGGCAAATGCACGTCAGAGCTTTGCCTATGGACCGCAATTTGGAATCGAAGGATCTGTACTTTCCCTGACACTGCATATCCTGTCTTTGATCGCAGTGATTTATATCGGTGAAAAGAAACAAATCAAAGCCTATGATCCATGGATTGAACTAGAGACAGGTACCGCTCAATAATAATCGTCGTCTATATTTACAAGAAAAAGTATTTTTATTTCATAGATACCTTGACAGCTAAGGTATCTTACACTAGGATGTGGGTGTGGAGGTAAGAAACCATGACCGCAAGAAATAAGAATACAAACGACAAAAAAGAAAAGAAAACATTCAATCTGTCGGAATTCAACGAAAATAAAACCGCATATTCCTGCTGCTACAGCGGTATTACCTTTTATCAGCCGGTACGGAGAAGCAGGTAGTTTTTCATGGCAGGCATCGCACCGGATATGATCCGTGGAAACACGGATACCATACTGCTGCGTTTTCTCTGTGAAAAAGACAGTTACGGCTATGAAATCAACAAACGAATTCTGGAATTGACCAATGAGCAGTATGGCCTCAATGAGGCGACTTTATATACTGCTTTTAAACGTTTGGAGAAGAACGGTTATATTACATCTTACTGGGGTGATGAAAACAGCGGTGCCCGCAGGCGCTACTATACCGTTACTGAAGCAGGCAGAGCTGCCTATCGGGAAAACTGCATGGAATGGAAAAACGCAAGAGATATGCTGGAAAGGTTGATTGGGAATGGAACGGATTAACGAATATCTGGATCAGTGCTTCAATGCGTATGTCCGTAATGAAGAGCTGGATAATCTGAAAGAAGAGATTCTGGCCAATGCGACAGAACATTTCGCTGACTGTATCAATCATGGGGAGTCCAAGGAAGAAGCGGAAGCGACCGTTATGGATTCGCTCGGTGATATTCCTTCCCTGCTCACAGAAATCGGCGCAGTAAAAAAGGATGAGGAACCAGCGCAGTTTGATCCATTTGGGACAGATATGTTTCAGGGCTTTTCCGGTTCACTCAACAATATGTTCAATTCGCTGTTTCAGACCAGCAGTAAAAACGGAACCCGGGCAGAAACCTACAATGATATTGTGTCAGTGAATATTCAGGGGTTCAGCGTTGATATTCATGTAAAGCCATCCACGGATGATCTCCTGCATGTTGAAGCAGAGGGCAACCTGGATCAGATCTCTATGAAGGCTGAACGGGGGCTCTTGAAGATTGTGGAAGAGGCATCCGCAAAAAAGCTGTTTCATAACGATATGGACCTGACACTGGAACTGCCGGTACACCTGCAGGCAATCGATGTACAGGTCGTATCAGGTGATCTTGATCTGGAAGATGTTTCACTGGAGTCTCTGCGGTTTCAGAGCACCAGTGGTGATCTTAGTATAAAGAACGCAGCGGTGAATGATCTTGCGATCCGCACAGCCAGCGGAGATGCAGATCTGAATCTTATTTCCGTAAACCGTCTATATGCAGAACTGGCCAGCGGTGACGTGGATCTTGTTTGTGAGAAAGCGGGCAGTGTTGCCTGCAGCTGTCAGAGTGGTGATATCAATGGCGTTTTCAAATCTTCATTTGATTCCATCGGTTTCAAAACCGTAAGTGGTGATGTGGCGCTGAAGATGAAAGCGAAGGAACCGGTACAGACGGATCTCAATACGGTATTTGGCACGATTGACTCCAGAACAGCTTCAACAGAAGGCGGGAAGGAAGTCATCATCCGGACAGTCAGCGGCGACATCAGCGTACGGTAAAAAAACAAGAAACTCTGAGAAGCGGATTTCTGTTAAAAAAACCACTCGGACAGGAGTGGTTATACAAGCATATAAAGTGCTGTCAGAATCAAAGACAGTGCCAGAAGCCATAAGCCTGCATAGAGGCTGTGGTTGTCTGCGTGCTGTCTTTTTTCACGCAGCTTTTCACGGTAGGCCAGAAAGGAAGCTTCTTCGCTCTGTTTCCAGTTGAAGAAGGCAAAGAAACCTTCTTTCCACCAGTAATTCAGCATTCCAAGAAACAGATAGAGCACAGAAGCGATCGAAATACCATCAATAAAGTGAAGCAGAAATGGTCTGCGAATCATTCCGTACAGGATAGATGCGGCGATAGCGATTCCGCAGCGTATCAGTACGGAGTGATTCAGAAAACGTTGTTTCATCACAAAGTATTTGTTCAGTTCTTGTTGGAAGCGGATTTTTCTTCCAGCTCCAGTTCGTGTTTTTCGTGCCAGGCTTTATTCTTAAGTTCCCACTGCACTTCAAATGCGAGCGCAAATCGCAGGATGATAATCGCACCCAGCGCAATATAGTCGTTCATATCTTTGGCAGTAACGGTTTTCAGTACTTCGCCGCACATCATAAACTCGAGTGCTTCCAGAATTCCTTCTTCAAGACGCGGCCCGTCTTCTTCCCTTCGCAACCAGCGGCCAAAGCCACGGCATGCGGCATCCAGCATGACATAGATGCCAATCAGTTCCAGCGCAACAGCCCCGAATTTTACAACATACTCCAATATGATTTCGATTACAGTAAAGATGCTTTCCATGATTACCTCATTTCCAAACTAATTGTATCGCATTCGGAAATGAATTTGTCACTGGAATAGAAAAGGCAATAACAGTTTGAAAACCGCATGGCAATGCAGAAATGGAGTGTTATACATCCGTTGCCTAACAAAAATCACGATGCTATAATGGACGCGATTGTAAGAATAGGAGGAACAACCTATGGGATTAAAAGACTCACTGATGAAATTCGTAGCCCCCGTCGATGATGAAGACGATGAAGAATACGAAGAGGAAGAGGAAGAAGCTGAATATGCGCAGGCTGAGACCAAGCCGGTAAGCAGCTATGAGCAGACGCATAACACAAAAGTAAAAAAGATGAATCCAGACACCAAGATGGTTCTGTTTGAACCGAGAAGTCTGGAAGAAGCAGAAGAAATTGCACGTCACCTGAAGCAGCGCAAGGCTGCTGTAGTGAACCTGCATCGCCTGCAGAGAGAGTATGCGCAGCGTACAATTGACTTCCTGAATGGTGTTATCTTTGCGCTGGATGGAACAATCCAGAAGATTGGCCATAACGTGATATTGTGTGCACCTAAGTCCATTGGTGTAGACGGCGTTATTTCACTGGACAGCGACGATGACTGATTCGTATGATGTGATTGCGCGTCTTACTGACCTGGAACGGCAGCGGGACCGCAGATACATGCATACAGAATCGGCATTCCTTAATGAAGAAGAGCAGGCATCAGCCCTGCAGAAGTTTCCGGAGTCTTCTCTCATTCATTATGAAGGAGGCTATCCGAATGCCCGTAAAAAGAAGGTCATCTTTCTCAGAGATGAGGAGGATGACTTTTCTGATATTGTATGCATTAAAGCAGACATTGATCAGCGTTTTCGTTCGATTGGTCATCGGGATGTGCTTGGAGCGCTGATGCATCTGCAGATCGACCGGCACAGCTTCGGTGATTTCTGGATCGAGCAGAATTGTATTTATCTATATACATCCGAGTCTATGGCGACCTTTCTGTGCGAGAATCTGATTCGGATCGCAAGTTTGAGCGTGTCGTTTGAGAAAATCGATGAACGCCCGGTACAGCAGTTCTATACCAGAGAATTTGAAGCCGTTGTGCCAAGTGAGCGTATCGATTCGATCGTGGCTGTACTGGCGAAAGTAAGCCGGAGTGAAGCACAGCGAATGATCCGCCAGGACCGGGTGCAGATGAATCACAGACCGCTTGTCGAGCCAGATGAATTATGCGATAATGATTGCACGATTTCGATTCGGGGCACAGGCCGGTTCCGGTATCTTGGCATTGTCAGGAAGACCCGGAAGGATCGGATCGTTGTGAAGTTCTCACAGGATATTCAAGGGAAGGAGCAGGATACATGACATCACCAAGGCCGACATTCAGAGTCATGAAAAACGGCTATGACCGCTTTGCGGTTGATGATGCGGTGGATCGGTACGCTTCTAGGGTCGATCAGCTGGAACGTAAGCTGACAGCTTACCAGCAACAGCTGGATGAGACCAATGCCCGCTTTATGAAGCTTCAAACGGATTACCAGAATCTGGAAAATTCGGTTGATGCGCAGCGGCAGGCAGCAGAGAATATCGCGAGATTGTCCTTACGGGAAGCAAACGAAATTATTGAAACTGCCCGGCAGAACGCAGATGCGATTATTCGGGAGAGCCTGATTACAGCCCGATTGATTCTCACGGATCTTTCCAAACTGTATGGAGATGCCAATGAGGTCAAGACCAGCACGCTTGTGAAACTGGATGGACTGATCAAGGAATTGGAAGAATTTGAGCTTCCAAAGATGCCAGATCTTCGCTGGCTGAGAGATGCAGAAGAAAAAATGATGCGCTGACTGAGGACGCGCTGACCGGAATCTGAAGTATGAGAGAGCCCGCGTTTGGTGAAAACGGGACGGAGGAACCGGGACAGACATCACCGCACGAGCATCCGCAATTCCTGCGTTACAGGAAATCGATGAGGGCATGTACGAATGTACATGAACTAAGGTGGTACCGCGTGATGAGCGTCCTTAGAAACAGGACGCTTTTTTTGTGAAAGGGGATAACGATATGGACTACAAAAGCACACTGAACATGCCGAAAACAGACTTTGAGATGCGCGGCAATCTGGCAAAGAAGGAGCCTGGCATTCTTGAGGAGTGGGAGAAGAAGGACCACTATAACGCGATTCTTGCCCACCACAAAGGAGAGAAGGCATATGTACTTCATGACGGCCCGCCATATGCAAACGGCAACCTTCATGCAGGTACAGCCATGAACCGCTGCATTAAAGACTTCATTATCCGCTCCCATGCGATGAGCGGTTACTATACGCCGTTCTTCCCGGGCTGGGATACGCATGGACTGCCGATTGAGAATGCGATTCAGAAACTCGGAGTAGATCGTAAATCCATGAGTCCGGCAGAGTTCCGTTCCAAGTGCGAACAGTATGCCCATGAGCAGATCAAGACACAGATGGCGACGGAAAAACGTCTTGGTCAGATTGCGGATTATGAACATCCATATATCACCTTAACAAAAGAATTTGAAGCACGTCAGATCCGTGCCTTTGAAAAGATGGCGCTGGATGGTCTGATTTTCCAGGGACTGAAGCCAATCTACTGGTCACCGTTTAACGAGACAGCAATCGCAGATTCCGAAATCGTGTATCGTGACGTTACCGATGCGACAATCTATCTTGCCTTTCAGGTAGCGGATGGAAAAGGCATTCTCGACAGTGATGACTACTTTGTAATCTGGACTACTACTCCGTGGACGATTCCGAGCAACGAGGCAGTATCCCTGAATCCAAATCTTACCTACGCAGAAGTTCAGACAGAAAAAGGAAAGCTGATCTTCCTGGAATCCATGACTGACAAACTCCTGGCGGAGTTCCAGCTGGAGAATAAGGGGGTTCTGCGTACCTTTAAGGGTGCTGAGCTTGAAAACATCACGTATCACCACGTTGTACTTCCGAAGGATTGCCCGGTTATTCTTGGCGAGCATGTCACGGATGAAGATGGTACCGGATGCGTTCATACTGCCGGCGGCCACGGTCTTGATGACTACTACGTCTGCCAGAAGTACGGTATTGCGCCAATCTGTTCGGTCGATGAAAAGGGCTATATGAATGAAGAAGCCGGCCCGGAATGCCAGGGACTGTTCTTCGAAGACTGCTCAAAGAAGATCATCACCATGATGAATGAAAAGGGATGTCTGCTTGCGGTTGATAAGATTACCCACAGCTACCCGCATGATGACCGTCTTAAGAAGAAGGTTATCTTCCGTGCGGCAAAGCAGTGGTTCTGTTCCATTGAAAAGATTCGTGAACAGCTGCTGGATCAGATTCAGAATCATGTCACATGGCATAATGAATGGGGCCAGATCCGTATGTACAACATGATCAAAGACCGCGGTGACTGGTGCATTTCTCGTCAGAGACTCTGGGTTGTTCCAATTCCAATCATCTATTGTGAAGACGGCACGCCGATCATGGAAAAGGAAGTCTTTGAAACTATCGCTGATCTGTTTGGGGAATATGGTTCCAACGTCTGGTTCGAACGTGAGGCCAAAGATCTCCTGCCGTCAGGTTATACCAACCCGAAATCACCAAACGGCATCTTCACCAAAGAAACCGACATCATGGACGTATGGTTTGACTCTGGCTCTTCCTGGACAGAGCTGGAAGCACGCGGCGGTGATTTCCCGTGTGATATTTACTTTGAAGGAAGCGATCAGTATCGCGGCTGGTTCAACTCCTCTCTGATCGTTGGCACAGCGGTCAAGGGCAGAGCACCGTATAAGGAAGTTCTGAGCCATGGCTATGTCTGTGACTCCAAGGGCGAAAAGATGTCCAAGTCCATTGGCAACGTCATTAACCCGCTCGATATCATCAACAAGAACGGCGCGGATGTATTCCGTCTGTGGGTCATGGTATCTGACTTCAAACAGGATCTGCGTCTTGGCGAATCCAACATCAAGCAGGTCAGTGAGCAGTATCGTAAGATCCGCAACACCTTCCGTTTCCTGCTTGGAAACATCAACCCGGAAGATTTCAATCCGAAGCAGGATATGGTTGCCTATGAAAACCTCGAAGCGGTCGATCAGTACATTCTGGTACGCCTCAATGAGGTGGTTGCGGAAGTGCGCAATGACATCCTCAAATATGATTATGTCGCGGTTAACAAGGCTCTCATGAATTTCATGGTCAATGAACTGAGTTCCTATTACTGTGATTTCACAAAGGATATCCTCTACTGC
Organism: Solobacterium sp.; assembly: GCA_017514525.1. Taxonomy (GTDB): domain Bacteria; phylum Bacillota_I; class Bacilli_A; order Erysipelotrichales; family Erysipelotrichaceae; genus Bulleidia. The sequence goes on from JAFWJY010000025.1 coordinate 14,084, forward strand.
AACGCAGTCAATGACAAGCGCCGCCGTCAGGTACAGTCGGTTTACTGGCTGTGCACCGATGCGCTGGTACGCATGTGGGCGCCGTTCCTGTGCTATACCACCGAAGAAGTATGGAAGTTCTTTGGCAGTGATGAAGCAGAATCAGTTCACTACCTGCACCTTCCGGAAGTAAAGGACTACGCCAATGCGGCAGAAATCAAGGCTCAGTTTGAAGCACTGCTTGAGGTTCGCTCCGTTGTCATGAAGGCATTGGAAGATGCGCGCAACGAGAATCTGATTCACTCTGCTCAGGAGGCAAATGTGGAGCTGACCTGCACAGAGGCAGATAAGGAACTGCTGGAAAAAGGCCTCGGCAAAGATCTTGCGCAGTGGCTCATTGTATCAAGCGCATCTGTAAACACTGCAGACAGCCGCTCCGCTGCTATTTCCAAGGCAACCGGCACCAAGTGCCCGCGCTGCTGGAACTACAGCGAAGAGGCAGATAGCGAAGGGCTCTGCCCGCGCTGCCATGCGGTAATCAAGGCTTAATAAAAAAAACAGGCCTCGCAAGGCACTCAGAACCGTTTGTGTTCTGTATGTCTTACCGGGACCTGTTTTTTATTTTTCCTGCATGAATTGTTATTCGGCATCCCCATAGGTTTCATATTCCGGTTCGGGAAGCTGCAGAACGGTGAGTACCGGGTTATGGTCGCTGGGATAGCGTCCCATGTACATGCCCGTAATGATTTCTGATTTGATGACCGTCATTTCTTTCGAAACAAGAATGTGATCGATTGGCCGAAAGCGGGAGCTGCCGGCCTGAATAAAGCTTCGAAGTGTGGTGACGCCATCTGTTGGTACGGTATCTTTCAGATTCAGCTGTGCATCTTTCTCCAACAGGCGGAATGCCGCGCTCGGAAAGGAGCAGTTGAAGTCGCCGGTCAGTACGGTAAACGAACCGCGCTGCTTCTGTTTCAGCTGAGCGCATAATACTTCGATCTGTTTGGTACGAACCGTTGGCAGCAGATGGTCAAGATGGGTGTTGGCGAAAGTGAACTGCATCCCGCTAAGGTTGTCCTGCAGAAATGCGATCGTTGCGATTCGCGGAAACATGGAATTCGCAAAACTGCTTCCTGGCTTATCCGGTGTGGCAGAAAGCCAGAATGTTTCGCCATCCAGAAAGGAAAACCTGGATTTCCTGAACAGTACACAGCACCGTTCATCACTGCGACCGTGTGATCCGCGGGCTTTTCCGTAAAAGGTATATGTTTCAGCTAATTCTGACAGATCCTTCAGCATCGGTTCCGTCAGTTCCTGGATACCGATAATGTCAGGATCATGCCAGTGGATCATTGCCTGTATAGATGCGGCACGTTTCTGAAACGAGGAAGCCATTCCGCCGTTCCAGATATTCAAAGTCATTACTTTCAGATCATTCATGGAGCGTACCTCCTGAATTCAGTATACCTTGGATTCAGTCGATTTTCTTAAACTGTTCCCAGGGGAGATCAGCTTTTCCGAAGTGACCGTAGTTCGTTGTACTGCGGTAGATCGGACGTTTCAGATCAAGTTCGCGGATGATGTTGGAAACAGAGAAGTTGAAGGTACGATCGATTATGTTCAGCAGTTCTTCGTCACTGAGCTTGCCAGTGCCAAACGTGTTGATGTTAACGGATGTTGGCTCCGGTTTGCCAATGGCATAGGACAGCTGCAGCTGTACTTTATCAGCCAGACCATTGGCAACGATGTTGCGACAGACATAGCGTGCATAGTAAGCAGCTGAACGGTCTACCTTGGTCGGGTCTTTGGAAGAGAAGCAGCCGCCGCCGATTGGTGCGTAACCGCCATACGTATCAACAACAATCTTACGGCCGGTAGTGCCGGAGTCTCCCCAGCTGCCGCCAACAACGAAGGAACCGGATGGGTTGATGAAGTATTTCGTATCTTTATCAATCAGCTTTGGATCAACGACAGGCTGAATCACTTCCTTCATGATCAGCTCGCGCAGTTCCTCCTGTGTGGTTTCTTTGGAATGCTGGGTGCTTACAACAATCGTGTCAATGCGCTTCAGAACGCCATCCTCATATTCCACTGTGACCTGTGTCTTGCCGTCCGGGCCAAGGCGGCTGTCATTGCGACGAACTTCTTCAAGACGCTTTGCCAGCCTGTGCGCACAGTCAATCGCAAACGGCATATAGGACTCGGTTTCATTACTGGCAAACCCAAACATGATGCCCTGGTCTCCGGCAGCCACTTCATCCTGCGATACTGCCTGATTAATTTCGGGACTCTGCTTGTTTACCTTAACAATGACATGGTAATCCTCGTTGAAGCCGATTTCCTTCAGTACGGATTTCGCGATAGCCTCATAGTCAATGACGGCGGTTGTGCCGGCTTCACCATAGACCAGAATCAGATCATCCTTGATCGTTGCCTCAACTGCCATGTGGGCATCGGGATCCTGGCGGATTGCCTCATCGAGAATGGAATCTGCAATCAGGTCGCAGATTTTGTCGGGATGTCCGCTTGTGACGGACTCAGATGTAAAAAACATTTTAGCCATATAAAAAGCTCCTTCCTTTTTGTCTTTTGAACAAGCTAGAAAGAGCTTGCAGGTAACTCTTTCTTTATCGATGTCAGCATTACCACCTTACAGACTTTTTTTGAAAGCAGGCTGGTATGAGGCCGACGAGCTGACTCTCTTGCCTCATTCTTGATAAAAGACATGTATTATTGTAATGCATCCGACAGGCTTGTCAATGGATGAAGGAACGCGAGTGAGCTATAATTACAAATATGAGAAATCCTTGGACACCGGAAACACAAAATCGAATTCGAGAGTACACAATCAGCGGTGTAATCATTGCGATCGCATGTTTTGCCCTGGTGCATGTACAGGAAATCATTAATTTTCTTCTGCTGATCTGGAAAGCTCTGGCACCCTTTATCTGGGGCTTCTGTATTGCGTTTATTCTGTCACCGCTGAGCCGGATGTGTGAAGAGCGCTGGATTGTGAACTGGAAGGTCAGCCCAAAACTGAAGCGTGTCATTTCGGTTGCGGTAGCTCTGATCTTATTTGTTCTGATCATTACGCTGTTCTTCGTGATTCTGATTCCGCAGCTGATCAGCAGCTTCAACAGCCTGATTTCTTCCATGGATGGCTATATCAGCACACTGGAACAATTCCTGCAGCGGTTTGGTCAGTACCAGGAACTGGATGACATTCTGATTTCCGTGTATGAAATGGTAAAGGAAAACCTCGTTGGATGGGTAAGCGGCTCTAATGGCATCGTAACCAAGGTGCTGTCCTATTCAGTCAATGTGGTACGTGGTGTGCTGAATTTCTTCATTGGCATCATCATTGCGGTTTATCTGTTATTGGATAAGGAACGCTGGAAGAAACAGTTCAAGAAACTGACGTATTCTGTGATGTCGGTAGAACATGCGGAGAATTTTTTTCATGTGCTCCGGCTGACTGGTAAAATGCTGGACAGTTTTATCTTTGGAAAAGCACTGGACTCTCTGATTATCGGAATCGCGACGGCTGTCTGCTGTGCGCTGATGAAAATTCCTTATGTGCCGCTGATTGCCTTCATTGTTGGCATCACAAACATGATTCCGGTATTCGGTCCTTTCATCGGCGCGGTTCCCTGCGCCTTCATCCTGCTGATTATTTCGCCGGCCAAGGCACTGGAATTCATCATCTTTATTCTGGTGCTCCAGCAGATTGACGGTAATATTCTTGGACCGTACATCCTGGGTGATTCCATGGGACTTCCTCCGGTATGGATCATGTTTGCGATTATCGTAGGCGGTGCGATCTGGGGCGTATTGGGTATGTTTTTGGGCGTACCGATCTTCTCGGTTTTCTATATCCTGATAAAAGATCAGGTTACACGCAAATTAAAAGAAAAACGTATTCGCGTTGATTAGACAGGTTCAGATGCTGGACCTGTTTTGTTTGGAGGATATGTATGTTAATTGATATTACACTCCCGATTACAACGGAACTGATGGAAACGGCGCGTGCCAATGAGGCAAAAGCTTTCAGCGGCCACCTTGGAACGCATTTTGATGTAATGGATAAATCATTTCCGCTGGAATATACCAGAAGGAATGGCATCTTCTTTGATGTATCTTCTGTATTGGATCGGGAGATTGACCCGGAAGATATCGCAATGGATGAGGTGCAGGCAGACATGTTTGTCGGCTTTTATACAGGCTTTATCGAAAAAACCGGATATGGAAATCGAACCTATTTTAAAGAACACCCGCAGCTTTCCAACCATCTGATTGAAGCGCTGGTGGACCGCAGGATTTCTATCATTGGCATTGATTTTGCCGGTGTGCGGCGGGGAAAACAACATACGCCGATGGATCAGTATTGTGCGGATCACGGCGTGTTTGTGGTGGAGAATCTGTGCCATCTGAAAGATGTGTGCGGGAAAGGAATCGTCCATACGTATCCAATGCCTTATGTGTCTTTATCAGGACTTCCATGCCGGGTTATTGTGGAACGGTGAGTTTCAGCATTTTTTTCTTGTTTTTAAGACAGCTTGCCATGATAATGTTACTGTTCAGCGGGAAACCAGCTGATACTTGGAGGAAGTTATGAAGAAATTATTAGCTTTATTCTCCGCAGTAGCACTGACAGCTACATTAGTCGGATGCGGTTCAGGCAGTACAGCCGGAGCGGCAGACGGTGCTGGGGTATCTGGCACATTTACTGGTGAAGCAGTCGGCCAGGGCGGAGAAAACAATCCGGTTAAGGTCACGTTGACCCTTCAGGATTCTACAATCGTGAACTGCGAGGCCGAAGGTCCGGGTGAAACGGAAGGCATCGGATCCAAAGCGATTGAGTCCATGCCAGGTGCAATCGCAACAACCGGTTCTATTGGCGTTGACACAGTTTCTGGTGCAACTGTTACCAGCAACGCGATTCTGAACGCTGCGGCAGCAGCACTGGAGAGCGCAGGTCTTGATCCGGAGCAGTATAAGACTCCGGCAGGAAGCGGAAATACAGATGCCTCTGGTGAAGACGTCACAAAAGATTGTGATCTTGTCGTAGTTGGTGCCGGAGGAGCAGGCATGACCGCCGCGATCATCGCAAGTGATGCAGGGAATAAGGTCATCATCGTTGAAAGCCAGTCCATGGTTGGCGGCAACTCTGTCCGTTCGACGGGCGGTATGAACGCTGCGAAGACAACCTATCAGGATAACAACGAATTCGGCGAAGAAGCGGGTGTTGAAAAGACACTTACCGCTGCGGCATCCTATTCCGGTGAAAACGCGGAAACTGTTGCGGAACTGACTGCGACAGTGCAGAAGCAGTGGGATGCTTATAAAGCAAATCCGACCGGTTATTTCGATTCTGTTGAGCTGTTTGAACTCGACACTATGATTGGCGGCAAGGGCCTGAACAATCCGGAGCTGGTCAAGACTCTGGCAGAACAGAGCGAAGGCGCAATCGACTGGCTGGAAGAAATCGGTGCTGAACTGCATAACGTAGGCGCATTCGGCGGAGCGAGCGTCAAGCGTATCCACCGTCCGGTCAATGCGGAAGGCAAGACTGTTTCCGTTGGGGCATATACGATTCCGATCCTTGAGAAGAATCTCAATGACCGCGGCATCGAAATCCTGTTCAACACAACAGCGAACAAGATCATCATGGATGGTGGAAAGGCTGTCGGTATTGAAGGTGAAAATGCTGGAGGCGGAAAAGTAACAATTAACGCAAAGGCAGTTGTTCTTGCGACTGGCGGATTCGGCGCCAACAACGAAATGGTCGTTGCGCAGAACCATCCGGAACTTGATGGCTATATCACAACCAACGCTGCCGGCATTCTCGGTCAGGGTATTGAAATGGGTGTTGAAGCAGGCGCAGCTACCGTTGATATGGATCAGATCCAGCTTCATCCGACCGTGCATGTCGCAGATGATGGATCCGCAAACCTGATTACAGAGGGCCTGCGCGGTGACGGCGCGATTCTGGTTAACGCAGAAGGTCTTCGTTTCTATGATGAAGTCAGCACACGTGACAAAGTGTCTGATGCGGAAAACAAACAGACCGGCGGATACGCATGGCTGATTGTTGATCAGAAGATGTATGACGCAAGTGCAGTTATTCAGGGTTACGTGTCCAAGGGATGGACGGTAACTGGTGAAACGGCAGAAGATCTTGCGAAAGAAATGAATATGGATGCGGCTGTTCTCGCGGAAACGCTCGAGAAGTGGAACAGCTATGTTGCGGCGAAAGAAGATCCCGAATTCGGAAGAACCTCCTTCGCTGAGAAACTGGAAGGTCCGTTCTATGCGCTGACGGTGCAGCCGGGTATTCACCATACGATGGGCGGTCTTGTCATCAACTCTGCCACAGAAGTTCTGACAGAAAAAGGTGAAGCGATTCCGGGCCTGTTTGCGGCTGGTGAAGTTACTGGCGGTGTCCATGGCGCGAACCGTCTTGGCGGCAACGCTGTTGCGGACTTCATCGTATTCGGTAAGATCGCTGGCGAAAGTGCAGCAGCTTACCTGAAATAAGAATCAGAAACCACAGTGATCCTCATTTCCTCAGGAAGTGGGGATTTTTTTGTTTGTGAAAAAGAGCTGACGGCAAGCATGTCAAAAAAACCAGGCGGATTGCCTGGCTTTACAGAGAAAACAACATGTCTTCGTAACTTGGAAGTTTATAGAAATCTCTGGATGCGAATACTTCGTATTGATCAATATAGGAGCGCAATTCACTCATGCGTGCGTTGATCTCTGTATAGATCCTGAGACCTGCCGCTTCGCTGGAACGGATTTTGGAAATTTCCTGATATTCGCTCTGCAGGGATTCCATAGCGGCGTACACCTGATCAATCAGCTTCGAGAGTTCAGCGGTACGTTCTTTCAGGAACTTTGGCGCTTTGTAAACTGCATTCATGGAATCAGCGTAGAATTTGAGCTCTGCACTCATGGCGGGAAGCACAGACTTGCGAACCATTGACAGCATCGTCTTTACTTCAATACCCATGATGGATACATACTGTTCCGCATAGATTGCCTTGCGGGCAGAGAGTTCCTTTTCCGAATAGATGCCAAGTCCCGTCAGCATCTCAATCGTTGCGTCATCATCCAGGACTTCAATACTTTCTATGAAGGATTTCACATTCGGCAGACCTCTGCGTTCTGCTTCTTTGACCCATTCACTGGAATATCCGTCACCGGAGAATAATACACGCTTATGCTTGTCGATGATATCCCGGCAGATATCGAGCGCTTTGGCTCGTACATCCTGCAGGTATTTCAGACCTTCCAGATCTTCTGCAATCTTATTCAGAGAATCTGCCATGATGGCATTCATGACGGTATTGACGACTGCCCCGGACATGGAAGATCCCAGCATGCGGAATTCAAACTTATTGCCGGTAAACGCGACAGGTGATGTACGGTTGCGGTC
>JAFWJY010000026.1 GCA_017514525.1 Solobacterium sp.
GACCGCCAAACTGCTCTATGGCATCATACAGATGCAGTGTGACAAGATTACCTCCATTCCGCAGGTACTCGGTATTGGCTTTTCCGCCGGCATTGTACCGTATATGACAATTGCGCTGGAAAAGAAGGACTACAAGGAACTGCAGAAGAATGTTCGGGAATGCCTGGATACGGTATTGTATATTGCATTGCCAATCTGCTTTGTAATGTTTGTCTTAGCACGTCCGGTTTACTTTCTGATGTATGGAGGCGCCAATCTGGACTATGGAGAAGACGCCTTGCGCTGGTCTTCGTTTCTGGGGCTTGCGACAACGATTACGCCGATCTGCAGCTCCATGATGATGACTCTGCATCTGCGCAAGCAGAGCATCTTCTATCTCTTTGTGGGATTTATTGTCAAATGCGTTTCGTTCTATCCATTGATCCGCTATACCGGCTACAGCGGTGCGATTACTTCCAGCGTGCTGTGTTCCGCCGCAATTATTTATCTCTGTCTGGCAAAGATATCCAATAAGTTTGATGTCAATTACACCCTGACATTGAAGCGCATGGCAAAGATGTTTCTCTGCTGCCTGTGCATGAATGGCGGATTTGTCGTTCTGCGGATGATCGGGTTTACATTCAGTGAGACAAGTCGCGGAATCGCATTGCTGCAGATGGCAGTCTATGGCGTAATTGGCGTACTCATCTATGCGTATACGACGTATAAGATGAAGCTCCCACAGACGATCTTCCATATCAATTCCTTCCGGGATCTGTTCCGCAGAATCCTGCGTAGAGGTCACTGAGCTATGCGTCTTGATAAAATGCTGGCCGCAATGGGAATCGGCACCCGTTCCGAGATCCGCAAGGCATGCCGGGATAATCGTATTCAGGTGAATGATGCGATCATACGGGATCCTTCCGTACATATCGATCCGGATCAGGATATCGTTAAAGTCGATGATGAGGAAATCGGATTTACCCGCTATGTTTACTTTATGCTTCATAAACCGGCAGGCACGATCAGTTCCACCAGCGACAGCCGGACGACGGTACTGGATCTGATTGACTGCAATGTCAAAGGGCTTTATCCGGTTGGACGGCTGGATCTTGATACCGAGGGCCTTCTGTTGATTACCAATGACGGTCCGTTAGGACATCAATTGCTGTCACCGAAGCACCATGTTGAAAAGGAATACATCGTACAGCTGAAGGATGCTGTTACAGACAGCCAGCTGGAACCGATTCGCAGGGGGATCCGTCTTAATAAAGAAGAAACCTGTCTGCCTGCTGAAGTGCGCATTACCGGAGAAAAGGAATGTCACATCATTATGAAGGAAGGCAAGTTTCATGAAATCAAACGCATGTTTCTGGCTATCGGAACGGAAGTCGTTTATCTCAAGCGCATCCGCATGAAGAATCTAATATTGGATGAATCACTGAAGCCAGGGGAGTATCGTCCATTAACGGACGCAGAACTGAACGGGCTTAAAGAATCGGCTCTGTAAGCGGACAGATTTCAAATCTGCCGGTTGCGGCGTAGGTTTCCAGTGTTTTGATAACCGTATTGGTGAGTGAAGTAGGAGTGGAGCTGCCGGAGGTCACCGCAATGCGAGCTTCGCCCGCAAGCTGTTCTTCCCTCAGGTCCTGAGCCGTTTCAATCAACAGTGCA
>JAFWJY010000027.1 GCA_017514525.1 Solobacterium sp.
GTCTGGTGTTCATGATTCTGTTCCGCAAAACGGCGTATACCGATGGCTTTGTCAATCTCATCATTGAGTTCTTCGGCGGCAGTGCGGTGGATTTCATCGAAGGCCCTTACTGGGCAAAGATGATGGTGCTGAGTCTTTACACAATCTGGGTTGTTATGCCGTTTAAGATTCTCATACTGACAAGTGCGTTGGCATCCGTTGACCCGATGCTGTACAAGGCAGCACAGATCGATGATACCTCCCGCTGGCGGGTATTTTGGAAAATCACTCTGCCGATGATCTCCCCGATGATCTTTTATCTTGTTACTACCGGGTTTATCGGCGCATTCAAGGCGTATTCCGATGTAGTCGCCATATTTGGTGTCAATCTCAATGCCGCTGGTATGAATACGATCGTTGGATATATCTACGACATGCTGTATGGAACGGGCGGAGGGTATCCATCCTTTGCTTCAGCTGGAGCCATGATTCTGTTTGTCATTGTTCTTACGATTACAATGTTCAATCTTCTGGTGAGAGAAAGAGGGGTTACAAAATGAACAGAACTGGCAGTCAGGAATTCGCTCGTTCTGCTGCTCTGGAAAAGCGAAACACTATCCTGCGCAAAGGTATTACTTATATATTTCTATTTCTATGGGCGATCATTGTTCTGTTTCCGTTTTACTGGATGATTCTCACCTCATTCAAGACTTACAGCACCTACAACTCGGAATTTATCCCAAAGCTTTACACACTGTCTCCCACACTTGAAAATTATACGAATGCATTCACCGCGGTCCCGCTTGCCCGTTATTTTTTCAACACTGTGATCTATGCATGCGTCACTACAGCCCTCATGGTTATTGTGGCGGTGCTTGCGGCATATGCCTTTGCACGTATGTCGTTTCCGGGTAAAAACATTTTATTTACCGCGTTTCTTTCGCTGATGATGATTCCCGCGGAGCTTGTCATTATCACCAACTTCGTTACAATCACTGAATGGAACCTGCGCAACAGCTTTGCCGGCCTCATCTTGCCAAGTGTGGTATCGGTGTTCTACATCTACCTTCTGAAAGAAAACTTCGAACAGGTGCCGAATGAGCTGTATCTGGCGGCTAAGACCGACGGCACAAGCGATTTGCGCTATCTTATGAAAGTCATGATACCGATTTGCCGGCCGACAATCACTACTATTGTGATTCTTAAAATCATTGAATGCTGGAATGCCTATGTCTGGCCGCGTCTCATTACGGACAACCAGCTGTACTTCCTGGTTTCCAACGGTATTCAGGAAATCAGGGAGAACGGCTTCGGCCGTGAAAATATTCCGGCCATGATGGCTGCGGTTGTGGTAATCTCAATACCTCTCATTATCCTGTTTCTTATTTTTCATAAGCGAATTATGGAAGGTGTTAGCAGGGGAGGAACCAAAGGCATATGAAACGGTTGTGCTCACTGCTTCTTTCATCCCTTATGGCATGTGGGATGCTTACCGCCTGTCACGGTTCACGCGGTATGAAAGAGTTTGCCATTCCTGAACGGTTGGATGAATCACGCCCAATCGAACTTACCTTCTGGGCAAAGAATGACACAAATAAGAACCAGACTAAAGTCTATGAAGAAGCCATTGCTTCCTTTGAAAAACTGTATCCAAACATCGATGTGAACATGCGAATCTATAATGACTATGGCAAGATTTATAACGATGTCATCACCAATATTTCAACTGACACCACGCCGAATATATGCATCACGTATCCTGACCATATTTCCACTTACATGACGGGTACTAATGTTGTGGTAAATTTGGATGATCTTTTACATGATCCCCGGTATGGCTTGGGAGGAAGCGAAGTTCACTTTGATGATGTGACTTTTGAGGAAATTATTCCGGAATTTCTGGACGAATGTGTCCTTGCGGGCAGTCATTATGCGCTTCCTTTTATGCGTTCAACTGAAGCGGTCTATATCAACCGTACCTA
>JAFWJY010000028.1 GCA_017514525.1 Solobacterium sp.
GATCTTGCCGTTGGCACTGATGAACCGTTTCAGAAGCTCTACATCTTTATAGTCGATATAGGTGATGTTGTTCTTGGTGAAGTAACATACCTTACGACCGCCCATTCTCTGTTTCTTGAATGCCATGATGGTCTCCTTTTACTTTTTTTAATTGTTAGAACGGCAGGTCGTCGCTGGCGATATCGTAGCTTGGACCTGTGTCAAATCCGCCATTGCTGACGGGGTCGGAACCCGCATAGGGATCCTGTGGTTCCGGTGCCGCGTAACTGGTACCCGACGCCTGGCTCTGGGATGATCCTCTGGAATCCAGCAACTGGACTCTGTCGCAGAGCACATCAGTCGTATAGACTTTCTTGCCATCACGATCTGTGTAGCTGCCAGTCTGAATGGAACCATTCACACCAACCATGGAACCTTTTCTGCCATAAGAGCCAAGGAAATCAGCACTCTGTCTCCAGGCAACACAGCTGATAAAATCGGCTGTCGGCTGATTGGAGTTTCCGTTCTGATCCCGGCCGGAAAAACGACGGTCGCACGCTACGGTAAATCTTGCATAGGAGATACCGGCTGTTGTCTTGCGGACTTCCACATCACGTGTCAGTCTGCCCACCAGTACGACACTGTTAATTCCACTCATTACTTGCTCTCCTTGGGCTCAGGCTTGTCATCAATGTTGACGATCATGAAACGCACAACATTCGGATTGATACGCATCAAACGATCAAATTCCTTAACGCCTGCATTGTCAGACTCAAATGTAACTACTACGTAGTAACCTTTGGTCATATCATCAATCTCGTAGGCGAAGTCACGCATTCCCCACTCTTCAGTCTTAACGATCTTACCACCTTCGTTTGTGATAATGCCGCCAAGCTGTTCGATCAGAGCTGTGCGCTTTTCTTCTTCGACACTCGCGTTGATGATGTACATGACTTCATACTTGCTCATTTGTACACCTCCCTCTGGTCTAACGGCCCTTTCTGGCAAGGAGCAGATGAAAAAAGATTCATCGACTCGCTCAAAGAGTTTATCATCATTCCACGGGATTTGTAAACACCCAACCTGTGTTTCGCAATCCGTAAATCTTCCTTTTTCCAAAACGTACAGGCAGCGCGTGTTACGCCTGCACTCTGCTAAAGAAAGACAAATGCCGGTCATCATGCGTCCGGCATTTACCATTTCAGATTATAGTGCGAAAACGAATTCTTTCCGTTGCGCTTAATCCTCCAATTCATGCAGTCCCAGTTTCTTCAGTTTCGCATCTGACAGATGGAAGTTGTAACCGCAGTTTCGACAGTGGCACGGAAATTTAATAAACTCAGGGACGGTAATATTCTGAAATCTCCCGGTCCGTTCCTGCTTTTTTCCATCGTATTTTACGTAGTGGTAGCTTTGAACATCATCGCTGCGGCATTTCGGGCAGAATATCTGCACGTCATACCGTTTATACGGATGCTCAACAATCAGCCGACCTGCACTGGTTTCCTCCAGTTCATCATCCGACATCTCTTCAATGTTCAGATTATCAATCAGCCTTTTCGCTTCCTGATCATTCAGTTCTTCCATATTGGTTTTTTCGTCCATGGGAACCACCACCTTTCACACAAAATGTAACACGAATGCGTCAACATAAACAGAGATATGTTGCCACATATCTCCGTTTATGACTTATTACTTCTGTTCCGGTTTGTCTTTAGGTTCACCTGGATTGATTGTTTTATTTGCCTTTTCCTTACCCTTTCTGCCATGGAATGGATTTGGATCAAGACCCTTTGACTTGCGCACTGCTGCGATGATGAAGCAGATAATGGCAATGACCGCCACAAACGGCAGGACGCCAATCAGGAACAATACCAGCTGTTCCAGGAAGTAGACGAAGTTGACCCAGGATTCCTCAAAGGCTTCTTTTACTTTTTCACCAAAGCCGTCAATGCGGATGCCGTTATCAATCGGTGTGTACTTCTGAACTTCATTGACATTGAGATATACGGTTGAATACTTCACATCGGTGTCCATGTTGGAGCGGCGGCTCTTCTTCTGATTGAGATCCCGCTGCACTTCGGACAGACGCTCTTCCACCAGAATCATTTCTTCAACGGTTTTTGCCGCATCCATCATCTCCAGAAGCCGCTCCTGCTGCTTTTCCAGTGCTTCGATTTCAATCGCATTGTCACTGTACTGGCGGGAGATGTTTTCCACATTCTCAGACCGGTTGGTCATCTTGCCGGTGCCTTCCATGTCGCTCATGAATGAATCAAAGCTTTCGGTTGGAATCCGGACCGTCATGGAAAGCGTACGGTTGCTGGTACGGGCTCTGCCATCGGTGTAATACCAGCTCTTGTCACCATCCCATTCGTTCTGATCCTGAATGATGCCCTTATAGCTGCTGATGCGCTCACGAACCGCCTTAACCGTTTCTTCATAGTCCAGCGTTTCGATTGTCATCGACCCGGTATACACCAGCTTGTCACCGGTGATCGCAGGTGTTTCCGTCCCATTGTCTTCTGTCTTTGTGCCTTCAGCCTCCGCTTCGAGCGGCGCTTCTGCGGCATAGCTGTCATACGCAGCCCCTTCCGCAATTCCATAGCCGCCGTCAAAGTAAGCATTTTCCGTTGTCGCGTGGGAGCTGCTTGAGCCGCAGGCACCCAGCGTCAGTACGAGTATTCCTGCTGTTACTGCATTGATTACCTTCTTCACTGTTTCTTTCCTCCAACTTTCTTCACAATAGAAACACCACAGGATTCCCTTCTGTTGCAAAATTCCCAAACTTTTTCAAAAAGGGCCGCAAGAGCCCTTCTCATAACTAAACTTTATAATTGCCTTCTTTCATGCGCTGTTCGAACTTGTCTTTCGGAAGCGGCTTGTCATACAGGAATCCCTGTATGCGGTCGCAGCCAAGACGATGGAGGAAGTCCTTCTGTTCGACCAGTTCAACTCCTTCTGTGATCACATCGATCTTCAGCTTATTAGCCATATCGATAATACTCTGGATGATGATCTCATCCGAGCTGCCAAGATCACGGTTGATGAAGGAGCGGTCAATCTTGATTTCATTTACCGGGAACTCCCGCAATACACTGAGTGAGGAATAACCGGTGCCGAAGTCATCAATACTGGTTTCAATGCCAAGGTCTTTCAGGCGATTCAGGAAATCTGCCATCCGTCCCTGCTCTTCTTCGCTGGTTGTCTCGGTAATTTCCACCACGATCTCACTCCGCTGAATGCCATACTTATTGATGATCGCAAGAATCTTATCCGGAAGTTCCGGATCGCTCAGATCCTTTCGGGAGAAGTTGACCGAAGCAGGCACTGTTTCATTGCCCTGAGCCTTCCAGGCAGCGATATCCTGGCAAACCAGCTCCAGCATCGCAAGATCGAGCTCTGTGATCTGAGAAGTCTGTTCCAGAATCGGCACAAAGGCCGCCGGAGATATCATGCGTCCGTTTTCAAACCAGCGCGTCAGTGCCTCTGTACCAATAATCTTTCCGGTAACAGAATTAACCTTTGGCTGATAGAATACCGTGAATTCGTTATTGGCAAGTGCTTTGTGGAAGGTCTGCTCAATTGTTTTGGCACGACTGATTTCTTCACTGAGTTGATCGGTCAGCTCCACCAGCATCTGCTTGGAGCGCTTGGCGTAGGAAAGCGCCGCTGCCGGGCCGCCAATGATGCGGTCAACCGCACATGGCAGTTCAATCGGCAGATAGCCGGCTACTGCAGAAATCGTAAGCGGAACCTTGATTCCATCCTGCATGCCATAGATTTTTACGCCTTCCAGCATATGCTGGAACTGCTCGCTCCGCGGTCCTTTATGAACCAGGGCAACAAAGTTGTCACCGCCAAGATGACCAAACAGTTCATCTTCCACAAAGAAATGTTTCATCTCCTCGGCATACCGGATGATGATCTCATTGCCTTCCCGCTGACCGAAGCGCTTATTGATCAGGCTGAAACCTTTCAAGTTAAAGTAGTACGCCACAAAGCCTTCAATCGTTCCCATGACATACTTCTTGCCAACTTCCCGCAGGTAGCCATTGGAGTTAGGCAGGCCTGTCAGCATCTGGGTCAATGCGCTTTCTTCCGCTTTTTTCGTAAGATAGGATTTGCCGAAATGAAGATTCGTAATACCAAGCAGCGTCTTGACGTGCTGCTGTGTCGCATCATCAAAGGTTCTTCCAGGCATCGCATAAGCAGTAAATGTTATCGTCCCGTCTTTTTCTGCCGGATAGGAAGTGGAACATTCATGATTCCTGTCAAATCCATCTTCCGCGGTAAACAGAATAAACCGCTGTGATACCGGAACCTCCTGATGTTTGCCGGCCGGGATTTCCAACGCACCGACTACCCGGCCAATGCCAAACTGTTCGCTCACACTGAAAAACGCTTTATTGATTGCCTGATCCGAATCCTGTTCGGTTGTCAGCAGCTCCACAAAACGCTCCATGGAGGTAAGTTGTTGCAATTCATGATCTTCCATAATCATTAACCACTGCACGAGAAAAATGACTCATGCACCCCCTACACTGATTTCATTCTAGCAGAAAACAGCCAGACTGACACAGGAATTGTGAATTTTTGGACATACCCTGCGCTGCATACAAAAAGCGGAACCGCATGTGATTCCGCTCTCACTCATCTTATACGGCAGCCAGTGCCTGTTCCAGATCGGCAATGATGTCATCGACGTGTTCGATGCCGACAGACAGCCGGACAAGATCCGGTCCGACACCGGCATTGATCAGCTCTTCATCGCTCATCTGCCGATGAGTGGAAGATGCCGGGTGCAGAATGCAGGTATGGGCATCAGCGACATGGGTCGCAATGATCGCAACCTTCAGTTTGCCCATGAATGTTTCTGCCGCACTGCGGCCTCCCTTTACGCCAAAGGAGATAACGCCGCAAGTACCGTTCGGCATGTACTTCTTTGCCCGTTGATAGTACCGGTTGGATGGAAGCCCCGGATAATTGACCCAGGCAACCTTTTCATGATTTTCAAGATATTCCGCAACCTTCTGCGCATTGGCACAATGCCGCTCCATGCGCACTGCCAGAGACTCCAGGCCAAGATTAAGAAGATATGCGTTCATCGGGGAAGGAATCGCGCCAAGGTCACGCATCAATTGAGCAGTAGCCTTGGTGATAAACGCCCCTTCCATGCCAAATTTTTCCGCATAGGTAATCCCGTGATAAGACTCATCCGGTGTGGTAAGTCCTGGGAACTGTTCTTTATGCGCCATCCAGTCAAATTTGCCGGAATCAACAATACAGCCGCCAACCGTCGCGTCATGACCATCCATGTATTTGGTCGTGCTGTGGGTAACGATATCGGCGCCCCATTCAATCGGACGGCAGTTGATTGGCGTCGCAAACGTGTTGTCTATGATCAGCGGTACGCCATGAGCATGGGCTGCTTTGGCGAACCGTTCGATATCAAATACTGTAAGCGCCGGGTTGGCAATCGTTTCACCAAAGACGCATTTCGTGTTCGGACGGAACGCCTGTTCCAGTTCTTCCTCACTGCAGTCCGGATCAACAAAGGTAAAATCAATGCCCATACGGCGCATCGTCACATGAAACAGATTGTAGGTTCCGCCATAGATGGATGCGGAGGAAATCACATGATCTCCTGCTCCAGCCAGATTGAATACAGCATAGAAGCTTGCGGCATGCCCGCTCGATGTCAGCATCGCGGCACTGCCGCCTTCCAGTGCCGCAATCTTGGCGGCCACATGGTCATTCGTCGGATTCTGAAGACGGGTGTAAAAATAACCGGAGGCTTCCAGATCAAACAGCTTGCCCATCTCTTCACTGGAATCATACTTGAAGGTTGTGCTCTGAATGATTGGAACCATTCTCGGTTCCCCATTGCCCGGTACATAACCGGCCTGAATGCATTTGGTTTCCTGTTTCATTGATTTAGCCTTTCCTTTTCTCAGAGGTCGTTCAGAATTCCGTTTTTCAGCAATACCCGATGATCGCTGAATTTCGAAACTTCGTTGGAGTGTGTAACGGCAATGATCGTTTTGCCAAAGCGTTCTGACAGCATCTGGAACAGCTTGATGATTTCCTGTTCCGTTGCGGTATCCAGGTTTCCGGTCGGCTCATCCGCAAAGATGAGGTCCACATTGCAGGCAATGGCACGGGCAATCGCAATACGCTGCTGTTCACCACCGGACAGATGCGTAACCAGACGATCCGCCTTGGTGTTGGCAATGCCTACCATGTTCAGCAGCGCGTATGCCAGTTCCTTATGGTTTCCCGGCAGCTTGTTGTCGGTTTCCGTCATGGACAGCAGAACATTTTCAAGGCCCGTCAGATAGGAGATCAGGTTATAGCTTTGGAAGACTACCCCGATCTTGTTGCGGCGGTATTTATAGAGTGTCATCTTGTCGATGTCCTCTCCCATGTAGTAAATCTTTCCGCTTTCCTGCTTATCCAGTCCGGCCATGATTGACAGCAGGGTTGTCTTACCGGAGCCGGATGGACCAAGTATGGTATAGAATGTGCCTTCCTGGAACTCATAGGAGAGTTTCTTCAGAATTTCACGTTTATAGCTGCCGTCGGTATATCCGTAACAGATATCTTCCAGTTTAAGTATTGTTCCCATAGTGCACCTCAGTTCTGTTCCAGAAGGATCTGTTTCGGATTCAGACGCATGATCATAAAGGAAGGAATCACAATCGCAATCAATACAACGCCAGTACCGAGAATAAAGATTTCCAGAATCAGCAATGGTGAAACGCTGACATGGTATTCCGATAGCATGTCATCCTGTGATACCTCGGTAAAGTAACTGTCAGAAGATGCGAAGAAGTAACTGTCGTTATCATTGTCTTCATACTTTGCCTCAGAGCTGGTCTGGTATTCCAACACCAGATTGCCGACATTGCCAGCCATGATGGAGCCGCTTACCGATGCCAGTCCAAATCCAAGGAATGCCAGCAATACCAGCTCTACAAACAGCTGTACAACAATAATCGGTTTGGAAACCCCCATTGACAGCAGCACGCCGATTTCATATTCGCGTGTTTTAAGGGTCAGAGCCGTTACCAGGGAAATAATGATAATGGCATTAATCACAACGATCCAGACAACAATATTGGCAAAGAAACTCATGGAGTCCAGAGGTCTTGCCATCTTCTTGAAGGTCTCATTATTCGCATTGAGTCTCAGGAAGTCACCCAGTGAACCACTGTGGTCTTCCACAAACTTATCGACATTGAGCGGGTCATCCAGAAGGTAGATAACCTTGTTCGGGGTTTCTGCACCCTTACGGATGTCATCAATTGTATAGTTCGGATCATACCAGGATGGATGAACTGTCAGTTCCATTTCACCGGCCGCAATTTTATGTTCGACATACGTTGTAAGCGGCATCATGATCCGGTTTTTTGGGGATTCAAACGAAGACATCCACTTGAAGTTTTCAGAGTTGGGGTCTACGTTTTCCTTCGTGTCATAGATACCAATGACCTCAAGTTCCAGATTCAGATCTTCGATGTTGTATCCGGCATTCTCATAATCCTGTTTGTTGTTCTGATTTACAGACGTTATCGTTATCGTATCGCCGACATGAAGGGCATTCTGATCAGCCAGCTCCTTGGTGATGCAGCAGACAGGGCGTGCACCATCTATGTCCTGCTGGGTATACCAGCTGCCTTCCAGTATGGTAAAGGTGCCTTCTGCCATTTCCAGCATTTCCGGCTGCAGATTGGCATATACCATAAAGCTCTGGCGTACGGATGTATTTTCCGAATCTGTAAGTTCTTTTTCCGCATCATTTCCCAGTGGAACAAACTCCAGGTCAATACCATATACTGCGTCATTTACCATATAGTTGAAGGCAAGCACGCGTTCATCCTTTGCGATCTCAAGTGCTTTTTCTTTCTGAACCACTGGACCGTTGCGATAAGCGGCTTCCCGCTCCTCGCTGTCTTCAATGTTATCTGCGTAATCCCACCAGGCTTCATAATCTACTTCATAACTGACAACCGCACGCATTTTTTTACGAGTCAGTATCTTTGCGTTATCTGCCGCCTGTGAAACACCAAGCCCCAGAATAACGAGGTTGCCAATGACAAAGAACGTAATCGCCAGTAAGAACGATTTCGCTGATTTACGTTTTACATATCGAATTGCTCGTTGAAAGAAGTTCATAGTTTTTCCAGTATTACAAATTCATTACTCAACCATTGTTATTGGTTCCAGCATCCGTAGTAGTGTTTTCTGTCTGTGTAGTACTAGCTGGCGAAGTAGAAGGATCAGCATTTTTGTTATAGGTAATGGTTAAAGTAGTATCACTCTTAATCATCATACTAAACGGTGTAGTATCGTCCGAGGTATATGTCCCTCCAGAACTTAATTCAACCTTTACATTCGGTCCACTGTCTACAGGATTATTGAA
Organism: Solobacterium sp.; assembly: GCA_017514525.1. GTDB lineage: Bacteria > Bacillota_I > Bacilli_A > Erysipelotrichales > Erysipelotrichaceae > Bulleidia. The sequence goes on from JAFWJY010000028.1 coordinate 8,405, forward strand.
TTTACACGATAACCCGCTGCTCTTGCAGAACGAACTGATTGCCTGAAGATTTTTAATATCGTTAGATGTGAATAAAACATCTGTAATAACTGGCGGTTCCGGTGCTGAAGGCGTAACCGGACACGGTCCGCTTGAAATCTGATAGTTTATTCGGCTGTAATTGTTCAGCGGTCTGCCGCAGCCATCAGCCAGATCACTTGTGCCGTAGAAGCAGGCATAGTCGATAATCTGACC
>JAFWJY010000029.1 GCA_017514525.1 Solobacterium sp.
CCTCCGCTACCTATTATATATCGGCAGGGATTCTGCGATACAGCGTTGCGTGCCAGAAGCGCATATCCACTTCTTCCAGGTAGAAGTGCAGAATCGCCTTCCAGTTTTTGGTTGCGGTACTAAGGACCAGATACTCCACTTCGCCCCTCAGCCTCTTTTCCGCATACTGAAACAGTCCCTTTCCGATTCCCTGATTGCGGAAATCCGGCTGAATGTACAATTCCTCCACGTAGAGGATCGGCGTTTCCGGCGGTATTTCGGCCTGCTGGTTCGGCTGGCATTCTGTTTTGCCAAACAGGTAGCCAATCATCTGATTCCCTTGGTACGCCAGAAAAATCCGTCTTCCTTCGATATCCTCCCTGGCATTTGCTCGATAACCCCAGCAGCTGTTTTCGGTTTCCCACTGAACAGAAAACGCAATCAGTTTCTCCAGTACTTCTTCATTCAGCCCGGTTTCCCGATAAGTCACGTTAGTCGCTTGTTTCAATTCCATTTCTTTCGTACCTCCGGAATTCATCTTTCTCATTGATTCATTATGATGCACTGGCTTCCTTTCCGCACCTGCCATCATTCGGCCTGAATGGTAAACATGCTATACTTAGTTCAGTTTTTTGAGGTAACCCATGGCAGAGTATGACGCATTTGAAGTAACCAGAAAACAGATTCAGCGCGGCGGAACCATTCTAGGAGCTCTGTGCAGGATACTCCGGTTTGTGCTGATCGTGATCATCCTGCTGCAGGCTGTCGCATTAATTTTAAGTTATTTTGACGATGATCTCGCGATGCGTCTGATTCAGGGGTTCCAGTCAAATTCGTTTTATCGGATTATCAACCGGTTTGCGGACCTTGCGAAGCTGCCTCCGTATGCACATGCGATGATCGGCGTATTCACTTCCATTCTTACCGATATCGTACTGCTCATCTACACCACACTCTTTGGAAAGATGATGCTGTATCTTTCCACTGGCAAACAGCCCTTTACCATTGATCACGCGAAACAGATCCGCAAGTACAGCTACCTTGCCCTGCTGATGTGCTTTTACAACATTCCGCTTGGCATCATTGTATTCAGCGTCACGATTCTGTTTTCCTATCTGATGGAGTATGGCGGCTATATTCAGATGCGTGCCGATGAAACCAACCGGATTCAGGAAGAGATGATTTACTCCTTTGCGGAAGTTACAGAAAACAAATCCGGACAGACCGGAAAACATATCAAACGCGTTTCCGAGTATTCCCGCATCCTGGCCGAACAGATGGGACTGTCCCCCAAACAGGTTGAGCAGATCCGCATTACCTCCACCATGCATGATATCGGCAAGCTGATGATTCCATCTGAGATTCTTGAAAAACCGGGACGGCTTACCGATGAAGAATACGCAACGATCAAAACCCATACCACTTATGGCGGCAAACTGCTGGATCATGTGGAAGGGGAAGAGATGCAACTGTCGCGAACGATCGCCCTGCAGCACCATGAACGCTATGATGGTAAGGGGTATCCAAACAATCTGTCTGGCGAAGCGATCAGTCTGGAAGGACGGATCGTTGCGGTTGCCGATGTCTATGATGCCCTTACCAGCAAGCGCAGCTATAAAGAGAAATGGGAAGAATCCCGTGCCTATGATGAAATTGTAAAAGGACGCGGTACCCAGTTTGACCCAAAGGTTGTGGACGCATTTATCGCGGCGCATGATAAGATTCTTGAGGTACAGAAGAACTTCGCGGATAACGAGTAATAACTATGAGAAAGAACACAAACAACCGAAAGCCGGTTCGTCGGGATGATAAACCCAAAACAATACCGGTCACAAATACCTTTATCGTCAAGCGCAGTGATGAACTGCTGCCTTTCCTGTTGAACAAATTTGAAGGCAAGCTTTCCCGCAACAGTATCAAGACCCTGCTCAGCGGTCACAAAGTACTGGTAAACGGATCGATGACCACGCAGTTCAATTATCCGCTTGCCAAGGATGATGAAGTGAAGATTGCCCGCAATCCGGTCCGCACGAAACCGGTGCGCAAGGATGCGCCAAAGGAAATGATTCCTTCTATCAAGCCTTATATTATCTATGAAGATGACGAGTTTCTGGCAATCAATAAGCCTGCCGGCTTACTGTCTGTTGAATCAGACAAGGATCCCAACTGCGCCTATGCGATGGCAGTCGCCTACCTGCAGAAAAAAGATGCACGCAGCCGTCCGTTTATTCTGCATCGCATCGATAAGGAAACCTCCGGCGTACTGATCTTCGCAAAAGATATCAAAATACATTCCATGTTAAGAATGCACTGGAATGAAGATATCACTCTGCGTGAATACTACGCGGTTGTAGCAGGCGTCATGGAGGAACCAGAAGGAACCATCGTTTCCTACCTGAAGGAAAACCAGAATCATCTCGTATATGTTTCAAAGGATCCTCGTGGCAAGAAAGCCATTACCAACTATGAGGTTGTGAAAGCCTCCTCCCAGTGTTCCCTGCTGAAGATCAATATTGAAACCGGACGAAAGAACCAGATCCGTGTTCAGATGAATGCCCAAAATCACCCGATTCTCGGGGATGACAAATACGGCCTGGTACCTTCTCCGATCAACCGTCTGTGTCTTCATGCCTCAGCACTGGAGTTTATCCATCCCGTCACAAAAAAACCGATGCGCTTCTACGCACCGGTGCCTGTTGAATTCAAACAGCTCGTGAAGTAAGAGAGTCCTTCCCGGATTCTCTTTTTCAGTTCCGAAAGGAATCCATGATTCTGGTCATCCGGACAAAGTAGCCGTTTGCCCGCATCAGCTCCATGCTTTCTTTTAACAGGTGCGGACTTTTGGTAATGCCGAATACTGTGGACCCGCTTCCGGACATCAGCACACCGTCAAACCCAAGTTCTGTGAGCTGTTCTTTTACGTCACGGATCTCTTCCACTAACTGCAGGGAAATATCTTCAAGACTGTTTCCAAGTCTTGAAATCATGCCTTCATAATCTCCCTGTTCCAATGCCGTCTTCATTCCATCCACATCCGGATGAACAATGGTATCGAAGTTCAGACCCCCAAAGGCTGCTTTCGTGCTGACGCCCCGGCGCGGCTTTACCAGCAGGATGCCAAAGTCAGAGACACAGTGGAATGGCTGAATCTTTTCTCCGATCCCTTCAACCAGAGCCGGACGGTTAACCGTACAGAACGGCACATCCGCCCCAACTTCCTTCGCGATTTCAATCATCTCTTCCTGAGTCAGATCCAGGCGCATGATCTTATTGATCATACGGATCGCTGCGGCCGCATCTGCCGACCCTCCTGCCAGCCCTGCCTGAGTTGGAATGTGCTTCTGCAGGATGCAGGAGAAGTTCTGTGTAAAACCGCATTTTTCCTGCATGACATGAATTGCCTTGATGAC
>JAFWJY010000030.1 GCA_017514525.1 Solobacterium sp.
CATCGTTCAGCCCCTATTCTGATCCGGCACCTGTTTGCGCAGGATTCTTTTGGTGCTCTCCGGGGGATACGGCGCATTCTTTTCGCTGGTGCGCCTGACGGACACGACTTTGCCGAAAACCTCGCGGTTGTCATATCCGTAGGGGATCATGACCATATCCCCTTTCCGGAGGTCTTCCTAAGGCATAAAAGCTACTCTCTTCATATCAGAAACCCAGCTTGTGCAGCAGTTTCTCTACATCGGTGGCCTTCAGGACCTTGCCCATGGAAACTACCTTCTCATTGACCACCAAAGCAGGCATACTCATAACGCCATACTCCATGATCTTCTCCATATCAGTCACATACTCGACTTCGATTGCAAGACCCAGATTCTGTACCGCAGTCTTGGATGCTTCATACAGATCGTGGCAGTTCTTGCAGCCGGAACCCAGAACCTTGATGGTGTTCTTACCGCAGCAGCAAGTATTCTCTGCCTTGGGCGCAGAGCCACAGCAACAGCCGATCTCTTCTGCCTTGGGTGCAGTGCTGCCGCAGCAGCAACCGGTTTCTTTCTTTACTTCTTTCTTTTTGCCAAAGTTAAACAGTGCCATAATATATTACCTCCGTTTTTTGAATCAACAACAATTGGATGTACCGCAGCAGCAGGAAGATGCTGCCTTTTTCTCTTTACCCGCAAAGAACCGCTTTAAGTTTTCGGGGAGCTGATATTCTCCACAGGTGCAGACATTGGGATGATAGATTGCTTTCAAGATAGCGTCAGCCAGCATCTCTCCGGTGGGAACTTCATAGGTCTTGCCATCGTGTTCAAAGACTCTGCAATCCACCTGCACACCGGCAATGTCTCCGCAGCAGCCGCAATCGGATTCTGTGATGGTATCAAAAATATCCTGTCCATTCACAAGAATTGTGGGAGAGGAAAGGAAACGGTAGCTTGCTGCAATTTCCACCGTGTAGACTTCCTGCTTCCGGTAGCTCAGCTGATACCCGGCCAGTTCCAGGGCAGGCCGCAGAGCTTCCACAACCTCATCCAAAACCGCATCCGTGCCAACGCAGCGGTCACAGGTTTTCAGATCCAGATACAGATACTCGATTTTGATTTCCTTTTTTCCTTTTCTTGTACTGCCGCAACAGCAGCATTCCTCTTTTGCCTGGGGCTGATTTTGCAGTGCGGGAGCAATCCAGCCGGTATCATCTCCCACATAGGCAATGGCCCCCACAGGACACAAATTGCCGCAGCCATGGCAGTGGTCAATACAGTTGTCGGGGTTCACCACCATCGGAACTGGTGCTTTACTTTTGTCATAGACACCGTGGGTACACTTTGCCACACAGGAGCCACATTCCTGGCAGGTCAAAATGTCGATAACAGGATACCATTTCTTTGCCATATTTCACATCTCCTTTATACCAGTAAGAATTGAATTGCGTTGAAGAAATAACCAACGATAATAATACCAACGGTGCAGATGTCCACAAAGACACCCAGCAGCTTTGGCTTGATGGCTTTGCGGAGCATGATCATGGAGGGTACGCTCAGGGTCGTTACACCCATCATAAAGCTGAGAACGACACCCAGCTGTGCACCCTTGGCAAGAAGCGCTTCCGCAATGGGGATCGTACCGAAGATGTCCGCATACATGGGAACACCTGCGATTGTGGCAATCACCACACCCAGAGGATTTCCGGTGCCCAGCAGCTTGATGATGAATTCTTCGGGAATCCAGTTATGGATAAATGCACCAATGCCAACACCAATCAGCACATAGGGAGCCACTTTTTTTGCGGTGGAAACCACCTGTTCCCAGGCATACTGCATCCGGTCTTTGACAGTCAGTTCTTCCTGGGGAAGATCCACAGCCTTGCCTCTGCGAATGAATTCCTCCACCTGGTTTTCCAGATGCAGCTTTTCAATCAAGCTACCGCCCGAAACGGCAATCACCAAACCCGACACTACATAGACAACTGCTACTTTCCAACCGAAGATACTCATAAGCAGCACCAGACTTCCCAAGTCCACCATGGGTGAGGAAATCAGGAAAGAGAAGGTCACACCGAGAGGCAGACCCGCACTGGTAAAGCCAATGAACAGAGGGATGGAAGAACAGGAGCAAAACGGTGTTACAGTGCCAAGCAAGGCGGCAACAATTCGTGCCCCCAGGCCAGTGAACCTTCCGAGAATTTTCTTGCTTCGCTCCGGCGGGAAATAGCTCTGAATATACGAGATTATCAGGATCAATACAGCAAGAAGTACCATGATCTTGATGGTATCATAAAGAAGGAATTGTATGCTGCCGCCGATCCTGTTTTCAGTATTCAGGCCAAAAAAAGACAACATCTGCCCGATCAGCCTATTCAGCCACTTCATTCCAAGAATTTCGTCTTGAATTAGCGTCCACATAAAGAGCCCTCCGATTTACAAATTGAAATACGTCAATATTTATACGTTTTTATAAGCTGTGCCGAAGCACAGCCTATAATTATCACTCTTTACAACAGCTCGGATCCTGTCCAGTCACTGCTGTCAATTCCTGTAATACCGAAATTGCTTTCAATGCGCCATCCGGCGAGATGGAATAGTGCATCCACTTTCCTTCTTTTCTTCCGACCACCACACCAGAATCACAGAGAATCTTCATGTGATGCGAAAGTGTAGGCTGGGTAATATGAAGATCGTCCAACAGAACGCAGGCGCATTTTTCTCCACCCTGAAGGAGCTTCATGATTTTGATGCGGTTTTCATCACAGAATGCCTTGAACATCTCTGCTGTTTTCTTATCTGTTAATTCCATCCCGATCACCTCACATTGAAGTTTATCTATCTGTATTATATTCACGAATTTCAATTTGTCAATACCTAAATTTCAAGGACGGCAGTTTTCTTGCCGCCCGATACCTTATGCGTAGATCAGATCGTTGTTGACCACCTCTACAGCCCGATCCCGGATATTGTTCATCCGCTGCACCCAGAGCATTTGATTCTGGGCCTTGAGTTGTTCTGTGACGTTCTCCCAAGCTGCCATTTGCTTTACCAGCTCAAGAAAGATGTTTTCCGCCTGCTCGTTTAGATCAGCCAGATAACCGTTCACACGATTATTATCATACTATTCAGTTTTGGCTGGTGCTGATGGCTTACGG
>JAFWJY010000031.1 GCA_017514525.1 Solobacterium sp.
AGACGCTGCCAGCCATAGACGAAGTCCTGAGCTGTAACCGGAGTACCATTGGACCAGGTTGCGTCCTCTGCGAGATGGAATGTGTAAACCAGACCGTCATCGCTGATATCCCAGCTTGTAGCGAGTTCCGGTAACGGAGCGCCAGCCGCATCAAGAGAAGTCAGACCGGAATAACACATCGACTGCATGATAAACGAGTTACCATCGGTAGCGATGTGGTGGTCCATCGTGTTGAGGTCGGCATCGAACGCAACAACGACTTCTTTTCCCTCACCGGAAGCTGCTTCAGCTGTAGCAGTGCCAGTATCGGTTCCTTCTGCCGGCTGACCTGCATCAGTAGCAGTTCCGCAGCCGACGAGCATCGCTGTTGCCAGGGATGCTGCGAATAGCTTTTTGAAATTCATAATTTCAGTATTTCCCCCTTTCAGAAAATATAAATACAGTTTACCCAAATGGAAAACTGCATTCAAGATAAATTTCACAAATTTTACACAAATTTGAAAATTTTCCAATGAAAGAATTGGAAATATTTTCATACCCTTCAAACATAAAATCCGGCAACGTCTGCCGGATCCAAATGCTCAAATCGTTTTGATCAAAGCCGAGAGCTTTGGCATCATCTGCTGCTTGCGGGAGATGATCTTGGAATCAAATCCGCTGTGATCGTCAAAGGTCGTTTCGATCATGTCATGAATGACATTGGACAGCGGGCCATAGAATACAAACAGCGAACCATCGCCCATTACATCGGTAAACAGCATTACCAAGAGGTCCAGTTTCAGCTTTTCCTGCTCCGCCTTCAGGGTTTCCTTGAATTCCGGCAGGATCTTCTGCACCTCTTCCATACGGCTGTAGTTGGTCTGCCCGATCGCAAACCGGTAGTTGCCAACTTCATAGCTCTTAAGGTCACGGTTGAGGATATCATGCATACTGCTGTCCCGCAGGGATACTGACGCACCCAGCATTTCTCGCGCATACGCGTCGATATCTTCAATGCCTGCCCGCTTTGCGAGCCATGCGGCCGCAACACGGTCGCTCTAGGTTGTGGTCAGGCTCTTGAAGTTGAGCGTATCGCTGAGAATCGCTGACAGCAGCAGTCCCGACATATCCGCATCCGGCAGCAGGCCGTTTTCCTGATACAGGGTGGATATGATCGTGCAGGTGCAGCCGCACTTCACATTCCGATACATGATCGGCCGGTCCGTCTGAATCCCGCCGATATGATGATGGTCAATGATGGCAATGATCTCTGCCTCATCCACGTGAGAAATGGTCTGATTCATGGCGCTGTGATCCACCAGGACGAATTTACGGCGGTTGTGATTCAGCGTATGGTAGCGGGAAATCGCCCCGACGATCTCATCCTTATCATTTAATACCGGATAGGAACGGACACGGTTCTTCTGCATCCTTGCGGCAACATCATTAATATATTCGTTTTCCCGGAAGAACATCGGTTCTTTGGTCATGATGTGCTCAACTGTATAGGATTCACTGATGATCCGGGCTGCGTGCATCGTATCGATCTTGGACTCGATGACCGCACAGTTATGCGCCTTGGCATACTCCAGCATCGCTTCGCTCAGATGTTCACCGCACGTGATGATGAGACACGCCGCTCCCTGATCGATCGCATCCTTCTGTTTCTGTTCCCCGGTCGTCATCATGACAATACCGTTTTTGAGCGGATACCGGTCATCCTGCAGGTGTTCCACCGTAATGATGTTGATATGGCCATTGGAATGGAAGTGTTCCGGTTCAAACCGCACTTCACCGTTAATGGTATGGGCCATATCCTCAAGCTTTGCGGTGGCCATCAGGGAATCGAGATCACCATCCGGCTGCAGCCGGACATAGGAAAGATTGGAAGTCGTGCAGATGCCGACGAGCTTATCGTTTTCATCCACCACAAACAGCGACCGGTTCTGCGTCCGCAACATCTCATGCCAGGCATGGTGAACCGTCTCATCCTTGCGTATCTTCATCGGAGGATCGATGTCGATATCACTGATCATGGTGCGGGCGTCCGTCAGTAAGAGCGGGTTCTCCTGGTGAAACCGTTTGAGAATGAATTTCGTTTCTTCATTCAGCGGTCCCTGCCGGCAGGCAACCGCTTCCTGACCACAGCGCTTCAAAAGATCTGTGTAGGTAATCGCTGCACAGATGCTGTCTGAATCCGGATGACGATGTCCGGTCACATAGATCAGCTCATTCATTTTTCGATTGTTCCTTTCCTGAATTATCTGATATAGGAAAATACATTCCACTTCGCTTCCGTTTCAGAAGCGATTGTTTCATTGCCCGGGAATAATAATGCGCCTATGCAGGAATAGCCCTGCGGTACACCAAAGGCAGCCGCGAGCTTCTGCCCTTCCGGAATATTAAAATACAGGGTCAGCGGTTCACTGTAGGCGCACGGTGTTTCTTCCGCAATGCAGAAGACGCGGTACAGAGCCGCGGAGACATCTGCCTGGGTCTCAAACGATCCCCGCTTCGCAAACCCCAGCAGTGCATCACTTCCGCAAACTGCCTCCATACCCGGAATCAGTTCCAGCAGTGAGTCCAGGATTTCCGGGTTTTCGATAAATACAAAATGCCAGTCGGGTTCATTCCCGAAGGTTCTGGAATGCAGGATAGCGGACTCGCATTCAGCGCGAAACTTGTCTTCCATAATTAATAGGTAAGTATTTCATTACCGGTTTCGGTAATCAGAATCGTATGTTCCCACTGGGCGCTGTCTTTGCCATCCTGGGTATAGATGGTCCAGCCGTTATAGGGATCAATGCAGACACCGGCCTTACCGGCGTTGATCATTGGTTCAATCGTTAAAACCATGCCAGGCACCAGCACCATGCCGGTATGTGCTTTGGCATCATGAGAGACAAACGGATCTTCATGGAAGTCGACACCAACTCCATGCCCGCCGAGTTCACGCACAACGGAATAGCCGCGGGAATGCGCATATTTTACAATCGCGGCACCGATGTCACCAACCGTATTCCACGGCTTGGCGGCCTCAAGCCCGATTTCAAGACATTTCCTGGTCTCTTCCACCAGCCTGCGGCGTGCTTCACTGACATTTCCAATCAGAAACATACGGCTGGCATCACCGTAATAGCCTTTATAAATGGTAGTCGCATCTACATTGACAATATCCCCGTCATGCAGTTTCCGGTGCCGGGCAGGTATGCCATGGCAGACTTCCTGATTGATGCTGGTGCAGACGGACTTCGGATAGCCCTCAAACTGATACGGAGCACAGATTGCGTTCTGGCTGTGGGTAAACTCCCGGACAATATCATCGATTTCCTGCGTCGTCATGCCCACATGAATCTGTTTGGCAACTTCATCCAGTACCATTGTGTTGATCCGGGACGCTTCCCGGATTCCCTCAATCTGGCTGGGACGCTTGATCAGATTCAGATCCGGTACCAGCATCCGCTTCTTCCGGCACTCCTCCATCTTTTCAAGAATATGGGACGGAACGGGTTCCGTTTCAAAATAACTCAGTTTCAGTTCTTCTTCTGTCATGTTTCAGTTTTCCTTCTTATTCGTACTTCCAAATCCACCGGTGCGGATACCGCCGGCTTCATCATCTGCGGTAATTCCAAATGCCAGGAAGATTCCCTGAACCATTCCCTGGCCGGCGTTAATTTCCACGGTTTTCTGCTCATGGGTGTCATTTGTAAGCTTGCAGAAAATATGGCCTTCGTTGTCGGCGTGATAGTAATCACTGTCAATCACGCCAACCGTATTATTCAGCTGCAGGCGGTATTTGAATCCGAGCGAGCTGCGTGGAAACAGCATCAATACATATCCGCTGTCAATTCTAGCACGAATCCCAGTCGGAATCAGAACCTGTGAACCAGGTTCGACCCGGATCGGAAACGGTGCATAAAAATCATAGCCGGCACTCCCCGCAGTGGCCCGTCTGGGCAGCTGAAGGCTGTCATAGACCTTCTGGATCTGCTCACTCGTCCAGTCCGGAAAGGTATTCTTCATATCACTGTGGAACTGCTTCCAGCTCACTTTTTCAAATGCGGCAATACGTTCCATGGTTACTCCTCTTTCAGTTCGTTTAACAGCACACCGATAAAATCAGCCAGCGCCCGTTCAAACGGATACACCGTCAGCCATACACTGTCTGAGAGAAAGGTATGTTCCGGATACAGCATGGTATGCACCATTTTTTCCACGATTCCCTTGGTGCCAAGAGTTGCGGCATAATTCAGCAGATGGTTGGTCGTAAGGCTCTCCGGCAGATAGTTGTAGTCTTCCTCGGCGCATTCCGCAAACCCTGCCAGGATCTCATTGCGCGCTTCCCGGTAAGTCCAGACTTTTTCAACATCGAGGTTGCAGAGGGTCATGAGGTTGTCCATAAACCCGTAGAACATACGTTTGTCCGTCAGCACTTTCTGATGCTGCTGGGAGGCAAGACGGTCGGTAATAACCTGGCTGGAAAACAGACGGGAAGATATTTCACTGGCTCTGCGGATCCGCTCTTCCAGCATTAACAGATCTAAGCGGAAGCGGTCATACCAGGCAGGCAGCTCCGCCTGGACGAAGGTATACTTCACACCGTCAAAGACACCGAATGTCTTCATCGTATCGTAATAGCCCAGAGTCTCAAGACGATCAATCGTATTCCGGTCAAACGACAGGAAGGAGCCTGTGCTGACCTGCGGGAAAATATAGGTGATGCCGGTGCGGTTGAAATAGTTGGGATGCTGTGGCTCACTGCTGAGATCAACGGCTATGATTTCCTCTGCGCCCATCCGCAGCGCAAGGTCGATCGGCAGATTATCATAGTAACCGCCGTCAATGAAATCCCCTTCCTCAAAGTGATGCACCGGGAAGGCCGGGTAGGC
>JAFWJY010000032.1 GCA_017514525.1 Solobacterium sp.
CAGCAGGAGCAGCGACAGGAGCCTCAGCCGGCCCTGCATATACTGCAGTGGCTTCGCCCTTTTCAACTTCTACTTCGTATTTTTTTCCGTTCAGTGTTACAACGTATTTCATATCTCTTTCTCCCCTTTAGTCCAATGCCTTGATAGACTTGAAGATCAGCTGGTTCAGCGGGATCTTTGTGCTATCACTAACGATTGCCATGATGCATGCGGCAGTCTTTTCATCAACGTCATATAATGCGATTTCACCACCGAAGGTTCCATGCACAGCAGTTTCTTCCTTCACTTCAGCAGCCTTCACCGGTGCCACAGCAGCCGGAGCTTCTGTCTTGTGCTCGATTGAAGTGACTACCTTGTTGATCAGGACAATGATGAACCAAAGCAGGCACAGCATCAGGAAGACGACCATGAAACCGGAAATCGCTATGATGATTGCTCTTCCAGCTGACATGATTACTCAGCCTCCTGAATCGTATAGGTGACCTTAAGTGCTTTCTTTTCCTTGCGTTCCTTGAGGAATGCCTCAGCCTGCTGCGGGAAGGCAACATAGCTCAGTACATCTTCTTCGCTTTCTGCGAGGTCTCCCAGATAAGCTTTCGCACCAGGAATTTCCGGTTCGATTGTGTCATCGTAGCGGCCTTCAAACGGCTTTTCATCACCAAGTGCAAGTTTCATCAGTTCTTCACTGATCGGTGCCGGGGCAGAACCATACTCACCACGGCAGTAAGACTTGACTTCCTTGGAGATCAGCTTGTAGCGCTCACCTGTCAGGACATTGGTAACTGCCTGAGTTCCAACCATCTGGCTCATCGGTGTAACCAGCGGCGGATAGCCCATGTCTTTACGAACCTTCGGTGTCTCTTCGAGAACCGCATCCAGCTGGTCGAGTTTGTCAACAGCAGTCAGCTGAGAAATCAGGTTGGATAACATACCGCCCGGAATCTGGTAGTTCAGAGCGTCAATCTTTGTGGTGAGAACAGACGGGTTCAGTCCGCCTTCTGCCAGGAAGCGTGCCTGTACCGGCTTGAAGTGATCATTGATCTTCTGGCAGACCTTGAGATCAACGCCTGTGTCATAACCCATTTCATTGAGGGCATACACCAGCGACTCGGTAGACATATGTGAGGTTCCGCCAGAGAAGATGGAGATTGCCGTATCAACGCCGTCTGCCCCTGCTTCAATCGCCTTGAGCAGTGTCATCGGCGCTAAACCGGTTGTGGTATGAGAATGTACATAAACAGGAATCTTGAGATCCTTCTTCAGCTCTGTGACAAGATCGTAGCAGGCCTTCGGGCTCATAATGCCAGCCATATCCTTGATGCAGATGGAATGGCAGCCCATGGATTCAAGTTTCTTGCCGAGTTCTACATACTTGTCAAAGGTATGAACCGGGCTGGTTGTATAGCAGATCGTTCCCTGCGCATGTCCGCCTGCCTTAAGGCACTCATCAATTGCGGTAGCCATGTTCTGCGGGTCGTTCAGCGCATCGAAGATACGGATGATGTCGATTCCGTTTTCAACAGACTTGCGTACAAATGCACGTACGGTGTCATCTGAATAATGATGATAGCCAAGAATATTCTGGCCTCTCAGCAGCATCTGCAGCTTGGTGTTCTTTACCTTGGAACGGATAAAGCGAAGGCGATCCCATGGGTCTTCATCCAGATAACGGAGACAGGAATCAAAGGTAGCGCCTCCCCAAACTTCCATGGAATAGTAGCCAGCCTGATCCATGGTTTCGAGAATGTCTTCGAAATCACTTCTCGGCATACGTGTGGCAATCTGAGACTGGTTTGCGTCTCGTAATACCGTTTCGGTAATATGTACTTTTTTGTTCATTTTTCCTCCCCTTAGTTCAAAATCCAAATCCCGTATATCATAATAGATTTTTCAAAAAATTGGGATGGTTGAATTTACTTTTTATTACTTTTCACAAAAATATTGTGAAAAAATTCATTTCTTTCTGAAACAAAATAAAAATCCAGCATTTTCAGCCAGATTTTCCTGTTCTTTTTAGCGGAAATACGAGATGCCGTAGGTATTTACAATGGCATCCACTTTCTTCCCTGCCTTGCATAATGGACACTCATGGGAAGGTTTGCTTTCGTAATCATCCAGAATACCATCCGGTGTGAATACCGCTTCAACCGGGAAGCCGAAGCACTCCTTGGTGGATGCGAAGATCGAGCATACCCCGGCAACTTCACCGCCATAGTACCGGATGGCCTCAATGCCGCCCTGTACGGTATAGCCGGTCGTAATGGACGCCGCAAGAATCAACACATGCTTGCCTTTGATCATCGGAACGGTGTTGTCGCGGAACAGCAGCTGGCTTCCGGTCGTATGTTCCGGTGTGACGACATAAATTGTGTTATGCATGTTGATATTGGAGAAACCGACCTTGGTCAGTTCATTTGCCATACATGCGCCTACAACTTCTGTACCATCCAGACAGAGAATCGTATCAATGATGGTGGAATGTTTGAATTTCAGCGTCAGCTGACGTGCCGCTTCCTTGGCTTCAGACAGACGATGTTTTGTGAATGTCAGGTCAACATAATAGTTAATATGACTGTGACTCGTTGCGAAATGTCCCTTCGCAACACGAAGCTTTATCGATCCGTTCGGATTCGGAAATTCCATATGATTAACTGCCATAATACCCTCCTGTAAGAAACATTAACTATGGTTATTTTACCATACCAGGCCAGTCAAAATGAAAAGGTTTTCAGTCCAGTTAATCCGCCAGTTTCAGCGCTGTGCGCAGTCGCGGCGCAATCAGACAAACCGCTGCGATTTTCAGCGCATC